>NZ_FOOK01000025.1 GCF_900113175.1 Planifilum fulgidum
GCCCTGTTCCCGGTATTTCCGCATCCAGATCTTTAATCGCCCCACATCTTGAATCCCCAGCTCTTCAGCAATCTTTGCCTTGGGAATGCCCTGAAGCCTCATTTCCACTGCCTTCTTTTTCAGTTCAAAGCTATATGTCTTGAATTTCTGTCCTTTTCTTGCCACGAAAATCACCCCTTAAAGTAATTTTCACAGGGGTGTTTTCCTGTGTCTACTTTAAGGGGTGCACTTCACCGCAAGGGGGGAGTTTTTTTCCGCGCAGCCCAATCTTTTTTCATCCTTGGAAAAAAGAAATCAATTCATTTAATATAATATTTATTCCGACTTTAAATTGCCCTGTGAATTTTATCGTGGTATAGTAATATAAAAAAATGTAAATGTTGGTGCTCATCGCACTTAGACGCGTCAAAACCGAAAAAAGCGGGGTGCCAATCGTGGGATCGCAGCAGTACCATTATCCCCTCTCCGGAGATTATGCACGGGAATCGGTTCCCGCCAGTGCCCGCCGCCACTGGCTCTCCCTGTCGCTGATCTGGATCGGGGGAGGCATCGATTTGGCGGGAATCCTTCTCGGCACGCAGATCGGATTGGGCATGTCCTTTGAAAACGCCATGATCGCCACCTTTGTCGGATCCCTCATCCTGGCCGTGGTCGGAGCCCTCACCTGCTATGTGGGCAGCGAAACCGGGATGTCCACCGCGATGCTCACCCGGTTCGTCTTTGGAGAATACGGCGCGCGCATCGCCTCCCTGATCATCGGAATCACCGGAATGGGTTGGTTCGGAGTCCAGACGGGCTTTTTCGCGGTCAGCGGACAAATGATCGTCAAAGAACTGGCCGGGGTCGAAGTCTCCATGCCGGTCGCGGCCCTGATCGGCGGTTTGCTGATGATGTCCACCGCCGTCATCGGCTACAAGGCGATCGAATGGCTCAGCGTCATCGCCGTCCCGATCATGTTCGGAATTCTCGTCGGCATCCTTATCGTCGTGATTCCTTCCCAGTCCTTTTGGGAAGCCGTCCATGTTGAACCGGTTGCGGACACGATTCCCCTCGGTCTGGGCATCTCCCTGGTCACCTCCCTGTTCCTCGTCGGAGCCATCGCCGCACCGGATATCGGCCGGTGGGCCCGCTCCAAAAAGGACTCCATCCTGGCCGCCGTTGTCGGGTTTCTCATCGGCAACAGCCTGATGCTGGTGATCGCCGTCATCATCGCCAAATACACCTCCAACGCCGAGTTCATCCAGGTGATGTTCGGCATCGGATGGGGCGGTTTGGCGGCCATTCTGTTTGTGTTGGGCACCTGGACGACCAATGACAACGGATTGTACTCGACGGGACTCGCCCTCTCCGTCGCCCTGCCCAAATGGTCGAGGCCGACCCTGGTCATCGTGGCCGGGTTGATCGGAACGGCCCTGGCGGTGTTCAACATCTACGACAGCTTCATCACCTTCCTGACCATCCTGTCGGCCTTCGTCTCGCCGATCGGAGGGGTCTTCATCGCGGAGTATTATCTTCTGAACCGGCAACGCTTTACCATGGCCTTTGTCCGGGACAAGAGGATCCCCCGTCTCTATTGGCATTCCATCGTCGTCTGGGTGGCCGCCACGCTGGTGGGGCTCGCCACCTCCCCGGCGAGCGAGGGAGGATTCGGGTTGTTTCAGCTGACCCGGATTCCGGCATTGGACGCGTTTTTGGCCGCTTTCATCCTTCAGTGGATCGTCGGAAGCATCGTGAAGCGCAGCAACTCCAAAAAAGCGGAAGAGACGGCCGAATCGGCCTGAAAAAAGGATGAAAGCGGATGGATGCGCTAAATGTCCATACCCTCGAACATCGGCCGGACTTGTTTCAGGATCTTGAAAAGGTGCATGAGGGATCCTTTCCGGACTACGTCATCGAGGGCGACCGGCACAACGCCGAATATTGGGGCCGGGTGCTCGAAGCGTTTCCTTCCCTGCAATTCGTCCTGTGCGATGAACGGGAAAACGTCCTGGCCAGCGGGCACGCCCTGCCGCTGGCCTGGGACGGAACCGTGGAGGACCTTCCCTCCGGCTACGACGGGGCCCTTGTCCGGGGATTCGGGGAGCGCCGATCCCCCGACACCCTGTGCGCTCTTTCGGTGATCGTGGCCAAAAATCACCGGGGAAAGGGGCTCAGCAGCCGGGCGGTATCCGTGATGAAGCAGCTGGCCCAGCGGCACGGATTCTCCCGTCTGATCGCACCGGTGCGCCCCAACCGCAAGAGCCTGTACCCCCTCACGCCGATGGAGCGGTATATCCGCTGGCGGCTGGAGGACGGCTCCCCCTTCGATCCCTGGCTTCGCGTGCACTGGAAGCTCGGCGCCCAAATCCTGAAGGTGGCCTTCAATTCCATGGAGGTGCGGGGAACGGTCGCGGAGTGGGAGAAATGGACCGGCATGCGCTTTCCGGAAAGCGGGGAATATGTGGTTCCCGGCGCCCTGACGCCGGTTACGATGGATCTGGAAAAGGATGAAGGGGTTTATCTCGAGCCCAACGTGTGGATGGCATACCGCCTTTGAGGGCGATGAAAACTGAAACCGCAGAGGCGGAAGCGCCGCGTTTCCTCCCGCGGCGCTTCCGCTTTTCACAAATTCCCGCAATATACCCCGAACTTTTTCCGTCACGACCCTTCGTCACCGACTTCCCCGAAAGGCCCCCGATCCCTTTGCGGAAAAGGGCCGCACCGCCCCATGCCCGGAGGCGGCGTATCCCCCTTTGGTTCGCCTGTTTCGCCCGCCTGCACGGCAACCTCTTTCAACCACCGCATGTTGGCCTCCCACAGCCGGCGATCCCCCCGCTCAAGGGCGTGAAGCAAACCGTGAAGCGGAGCCAGCCTGCGGTACAGGTCCGCCCGGAGCCAGAAGGTCCCCTCCCGGCCTCCGGTTCCGTGCTTGGCGACCTCCCGGGCGAAGGTTTCCCCCAGCTCATGCCACAGGGCGGCAAAGTCGAGGGCCGGGTCACCCAAACACGCATCTCCCCAATCGATCACTCCGGACAGGCGACCGTTTCGAATCAGCACGTGATCGGCGCTCAGATCCCCGTGTATGGGAGTCAGCCGGAGCGAAGGGGAATCCAGCATTTCCAGCAACCGTCGGCACCAGAGCCGCACCGCGGCTTCCAGAAAAGGGTCCAATTCCTTCAGCAACCGCCCCTCCCACCTTCGGACCCGCCTTTGCCAGACGGCGACCCAATCGGGCTGCTCCACGGAATCGGATGGAAACACCTCTCCCGGCGGCAGCGAGTGAAGGGCCGAAAGAAAGCGGCCCAGATCGGCGGAAACATCGGGAGGAATGCTGCGGGCATCCGACAGGGAAAGGCCCGTCACTTTCCGGTAGCCGCCGAAGGGGAGCGGCGGATCCCAGCAGATCCATTCATAACGGGGAACGGAAACCGGCAGGTTGGGGGAGGCCTTCTCCAGGAAAGCGGCTTCCCTTTTCAATTGGACAATCCCTTCCGGGCGGCGGGGAAAGCGGAACATCCACTCCCCGTTCACCTCCAGCACAAAAAAGTCCCATCCGGCGCGGATCGGGCGGAAAGACCGGATGCGCAGGCCGGAGGCGGCCCTTTGGACGCTCCGCAGACATCGTGTCGGATCCATCGTTTCACCCTTCCTCGTTTGGCGGATTCGACCCCTTTCCTATCGCCCATGCTTTTCCCGAAAAAGGCGGCATTCATTTTCCGGCCCCCTGCCGATGACGGCCGCACCGACCAGACCGATTGCCGCTCCGCGTCGTGCGGGTGGTGATCCCCCGGCTGTGATCATCCCCCCATCCCCGGAGGACTCCCTTCCACAGACCGCCTCCGAGCCGCAACCGGATCGAATCTCCTCCGCCGCGTTCGGCCATTCCCGCGGAGGAACAAAGTCACGGCTTGAAGGATGCGTCCGGCCTTTTCCCTTGAATTGGCGGCTGGCGAAAACAATATCCCGCAGCCGCGGAAAAGCGCGTTTGTCCTTTCCACGGGCCGATTGCCCCCGGGGGATAAATCACCTTCCCGCCCGCTTCGCTTTCCGCATGCTTTCCGCGGAAACCGGATGACCGGCAAGCCCTCCCGCAGGCAAAACGGATCTTTCGAGGAGCCGCCTGAATCGTCGGAAGACGTGACCGCTGCCGCCCGCATCTGGCTTGACATCACCTGTCATCCGCTTGTTTGTCTCAGAAAAGATGTTACGCCCTTGACCTCTCCGGAAAACCCGCTTTATTAAAAGAAAACCCTCCCCGCGGGAGGGCGTCACCAACCGCGCCGGCCGGAGATTTTCGGCCGGGCCACGTCTCTCTTTCGGTCAAAAGGAGAAAATCACGGTTTCAGATGCTTCACGAAGAAATCGGTGATGGCATTGTAGCAGCGGATCCGGTTTTCCAGCTTCAGCACGTCGTGCCCCTCATTTTCAAACAGCAGATATTCCACGTCTTTGCCCAGCTTCTTCAGGTGCGCCACCAGATCCCGGGACTCGGCCTCCACCACCCGGGGATCGTTTTTCCCCTGGATCACCAGGAGCGGACAGGCAATGTTCTCAATATAAGTGCGGGGAGACCGTTCGACCAGGAAATCCCGGTCCTTGTCCGGATCGCCGACGGCAATGGCGAAGTAGGGCTTCCAGGTTTCCGGAATCCGGTTCATGAAATTGACCAAATCATAGGGGCCGAACATGTCCACCGCCGCCGACCACAGCTCCGGATGGCGCGACGCCAGCATCAGGGTCATGTAACCGCCGTAGGAACGGCCCACCACCCCCGACCGGGAGGTGTCGATGCGCGGGTCCCGGGACAGCTTCTTCATGGCGTGGACATGGTCAAGGCGATCCCTGCCGCCCCAATCCCGGTCCACCTGTTTGGTGTAATTCAGTCCGTAGCCGGTGCTCCCCCGCACATTGGGAACAAAGACGGCGAAGCCCTTCAGGGTGAGAAACTGGATCAACGGCATGGAGAACCAGGTGAAATCCGGCCGTTCCTGGCTCTGGGGTCCTCCGTGGATGTAGTACACCAGGGGGCGGGGCCCTTCATAACCCAGTTCTTCGGCGGGCAGGTAAAGGCGGGCGGAAATGCGCAATCCGTCAAAGGATTCGAAGGATGCATCCTCCCCCGGAGACAGGAGTTTTTCGTCCAGCCCCAGCGGCCGCTCCCGGGTGTGTCGGACCACCTGATCGCGCTTCTCCCCCTGGACCGTGTAAATCTGGGTGGGCGATGTCGCCGAGGAGAAGGACAAAACGTACCGGTCCCTTTCCCGGTCGTAGTGAATCGAGTCCAACACCCCCTGATCCAGGGGCGCCTTTCCGACAACGACGGTGCGGAGTTGCATCCGCAGGGCCTCTTCGTCAAAGGTTCCCTCATACATCCAGGAGACTCCGTCGATGTTGAAGCCCACCAGGTAGCGATCATCCTTCAGGTGCTCCAGGGATTCCATCTCTCCCTTTCCCCTGTGCACCGCGCCCACCACTTCGACGGGTTTCACCTCCCGGGGATCCCTCAGGTCCAGATATCCGAGCCCGTAGGTATCCTCGTGCAGGGCGGTGAGGAAGAGCAGACCCCGGTCCCCCGGCGTGAAATGGCAGGCATGGATGGCGTTCGGCGGAACCTTTTCCCCCTCGGCGCGTTCCTCCAGCGGTTTTCCGTAAAGCAGGGAAAGCCCTTCCCCTTCCTTCCACAGATAGAGGACGTGATCTCCCAGCGTGTAGCTGTCCAGCAGGACGGCCTTCGTGTGGTCGGCGTTCACCCCGGCAATGAAGGCATTCCATTTGCTTTCGCCCAGCTTCTCCAGAGTTCCCGCTTCCAGCCGGCCGCGCCAGGCCACGTGGAGGGACTCCGAACGGGATTCGGCGCTTAGGTAGACGATGTTTCGTTCCGAATCGCTCTTCGGCATATGGACGCGCCATCCGTTGAAGGCATCGCCGAAGGCCGGTTCCGGAAATCCCCCCTCCAGGGGAATGAGCATGGGCTGGTAATTCTCGTCACCGTCCCGGTCGATCATCACCAGAATTTTTCCCAGTTCCGGAAAAACAGCGTAGGGTTCTCCCCCGATCAATACCGGGTTCTGCAGGGCGATGCCGGCGGGCAGAAGCGGCTCGGGTACGCTCCCCCCTTCGTCCATTGCGTACAAGCTGAGGCGACCGCTCAAATTGCTGAGGAAATACAGCCGACCGTCCACCTGTCTGGGGCAAAGGAACAGGCGGGTGGTGAGAAGCGATTCGATCCGCGCCATGATATCCTCCTTAAGACAACGTATGTTTCATGGAGAAAACTTGTCTCCATTTTCCAGTATAACAGGGGAATCCGGATGGCGGAAAGAAAATTCAAAACCGGGGAAAACCGACCCCTGCGGCGCGGATGGCGAATCCCTTACCCCTCCGCTTTGGACAAATTGAGAATCACCGTGCCGATCAGGATCAACGCAATCCCGAAAACCCGCAGGGCATTGAGCGTTTCGCCCCATAAAAACAGGCCGATCAAAACGACCCCGACGGTGCCCAACCCGGACCAAATGGCGTAGGCGATGCCGAGGGGAATCTGTTTCAGGCTGAGGGAAAACCAGTAAAAGGCGGCCCCGTATCCGACCACGACCAACAAACTCGGCCACAACCGGCTGAAACCCTGCGACGCCTTGAGGGAACTGGTGGCGATCACTTCGCTGACGATGGCCAAAAGCAAATACAAAAAATGCCTCAATTCCCGTCACCTCCCCTCCACTTTCGCATCGGCGAACGCACCGATCTCCGCTGGCGGAGAGGTTGAAGCATCCAGCGGCGGGACCCGGCGGTGAGCCGTGCGGCGCCCTCCCGCCTTCAACGTCCCTTGCCTCTCTCCATCCGCATCGCTTGGATAAACTCCGCTTCGGTGAGATACGTTTCCCTGCGTCCAAGGCTCCACCCCAGCCGGGTAATGTGGGGCGCCTCGAGTCCTGTCCGCTCCAGCAGTTCCCTCCGGGAAAAAATCTCCCTCGGATTACCGTCCGCAAGCACGGTCCCCCGGTGAAAGACAATCACCCGTTCAAAGTTCCCCGCGACGAAATCCATATCATGCAGGATGGCCATCACCAGTTTTCCCCGCTCTTTCAGCTCCCCGATCACCCGCCGGACGATGGCGACACCCGCATGATCCTGGGCGATCGTCGGCTCGTCCAGGATGAGAATTTCCGGTTCCATGGCGACGATGGAGGCGATGCAGACCCGTTTCTTCTCCGACAAGCCCAAATCCTGAGGATTTTCGGCGGCCCTGTCCCCGAGGCCCACCATCTCCAAAGCCTGACGGGCTTTCTCCTTCGCCCTTTCCAAATCTTCGCCGATGTTCAGCGGTCCGAACATCACCTCATCCAGGACCGTCGACTTGAAAATCTGGTCGTTGGGATTTTGAAAAACCAGGCCGATATACGGCGCGAGCGCCGCCGCCGTCATTTGGTTCGCCGGGCGGCCGAGGATAGAAATCTCTCCCCTCGTGGGCTTCAGCAGTCCTTTCAGCAGTTTTGCGAATGTCGTCTTGCCGGAGCCGTTTTGCCCGACGATGGCCGTCGACCGCCCGTCAAATTCCAGCGTGATCCCCTTGAGGACCTCTTCTCCCGGCCGGTAGGAAAAGGACAGGTCCTTCACGGCAATCCGGATCATCTTCCCTTCAACACCTCGCAGGCCTCCTCCAACGTCACGGGAAAGTGGGAGCTTCCTTCCCTCCTGGCGTCCAACTCCCGGCAAACGCGGGTGTAAACCGGCGGTGCGACGCCGAACCGCATCAGATCCTCCCGGGAAAAAACCGCCGCCGGAGTGTCAAACTGGATCAGCTTCCCTTCGTCGAGGAGCAGCACCCGGTTGCAATAGCGGGCGATCTTCTCCATTTTGTGCTCCACCAGAATGACGGTCATCCCTTCTTCGCTCAGGCGATGAATGGCGCGAAAAACCTCTTCGGTCCCCTGCGGATCCAACTGGGAAGTGGGTTCATCCAATACGATGATTTCCGGTTTCAGGGCGATGACGCCGGCGATGGCCATCCGCTGCGCCTGACCGCCGGACAATTCGAAGGGATTGCGGTCCTTTACATCCTCCAACCCCAGGAGATGAAGGGCGAAATCGACCCGCTCGATCATCTCCTTCCGGGGGACGCCCATGTTTTCCAGGCCGAAGGCCACCTCTTCGTAGACGGTCCACTTGGCTCCCGTCACCTGCGTAAAGGGATTCTGAAAGACGATTCCCACCTTGGCGGAAAGCCGGCCCACGCTGCTTTTCAAGACTTCCAGGCCCGCGACGGTCACTCTGCCCCCATAGGCGCCGCGGTAAAAATGGGGAACCAGGCCGACCAGGGCCTGGCAAAGGGTGGACTTTCCGGCCCCGTTCCGTCCGATGATGCCGATCATCTCCCCTTCGTCCACTTCGAAGGACAGATCGTCCAGGGCCAACGTTTCCGCTTGCGGATAGCGGTATTTCAGATGTTCCACGATCACCTTCTTCATCCCAAAATCCTCCAGACGACGGAAAGGGCCAGCACCAGAAGCAGACACGCTCCGATGGCGCGGCTGTGGGGATATTTCCTTTTCTCCCTCAGCCACGTCCTTTTCCCTTCGAAGTGGATTCCTCTCACTTCCAGGGCCAATGCCCTTTCCTTGGCGTGGATCAGCGAGCTCATCACGACGGGACCGATCAGGGGCAGGAACGCTTTCACCCGCACCCACAGGTTCCCTTCCGTCTCCAGCCCCCTGGAGCGCTGGGCATCCATGATGGTCCGGGTGGTTTTGATCATCTGCGGGAGGATCTGAAAAATGGAAGCGAGCACGTACCCCAAACGGGGGGACAAGCCCCGGCGAACCAACTCTTCCACGAGGTCGGCGGGCCTGGTGGTCAGCACCAACAGCAGAAAGGCCGCCACAATGGTGATCACCCGGACCACGATCCGAAGCGCGTTCATCAGGCCTTCAACGTAAAAAACGAAGGGCTCCCGGCCGAACAGCGGCGTCTGGTTCCCCGGATAAAACCACCCCTGGATCAAGACCACCGTGCCGAGCACCAGAGAAACAAAGGCGAATACGGGAAGCGACTGCCGGATCACTTTTGCCGCGGCCAACAGGGCGAGGCTGGTCAGCATCCAAAGAAAAGAAACCGCCATCGACGGCAGAATCAAGGGAACGGAAACAGCGGTGAGGACATAGAGGATTTTGTTGATCGGGTCGATCCGATGGATCAGGGAATCTTTCTCCACGTACAGACTGAAGGTTTTCATCGCATTTCCCCGGTTTCAGTCCAAGGATTCCAAATCGCGGCTTCCGGTGTAGAGCTGCCTGATGTTTTTCGGAAGTCCCCGGAAAAGGGCGTAGGCGGCGAGGACGGTCAAAAGCTTGTCGGGCACGTCCACCACCACTTCGTCCAGGAAGGAGGCAAGCCAGACGGAGTCCGTCCGGGCCAAAACCGCCGCAAAGAGGGCGTCACCCCAGAGGTTGCCGGTCTGTCCCCCCCAGAACCACACGTTGAGGGGAGTGGAGACCGCCGTCGCCGTGAGACCGACGGCCAAGCCGACAAAAAGGGCCTTGCCCCATCCGTCGATCCAGCCCCTGAAGGCCATGATTCCGGCCACCAGCCCGATGAAAAGGCTCGTCAAACCGTACACAAAGGAAATCGGATCGACGGTCAAACCGTAAATCACATTGTTGATGGCCCCCGCAAGGGCGCCGATGACGGGTCCCGCCAGCATCCCGGCCAGCACGGTACCGATCGAATCCAGCCACAACGGAAGTTTCAGTGTGCCGGCAAAAAGTTTGCCGACATAGTTGATGCCCACCGCCACGGGAATCAACACCAGCGACGGCGTCGTAAAGCGAAACCAGGATTTCCGCTGTTGCATGGAGATCACTCCTCGGAGGATTTGGGAGGCTTCGGCGTCGGGGTCGGCGTTCCCCGGGACCCGTAATGCTCATCAATAAATCGGCGGATTTCCCGAAGGGACTTGCCTTCACGGTGCATGGCGATCGCGTCACGCGCGATGTCGATGCAGATCCCTCAGGTGTGGCCCATCCGGTCCCAGACCACTTCGCCGTTCGGCTTCACATCCTGGATAAAGCAATGCAGGTTGTGCCCATGCCCGTTGTCTCCACAGCCGCAGAAGCAGGGCATGTATTTGAGCACGTCCCGGTGGGCGTACGCCAACTTGTAGGTCTCGCGGGCCTTGGGAAGTCCTTCATCCACAAAATCGGGCGGATCCACTTCCACCTTTTCGGCCACTTCCGACAGGGCGGCGAGGCTTTCCTGCGACGGTCCCCGGACGCCTTCTCCGGAGGGGCGGACGGGAGAATCGTCCTGACCGGTACATCCGACCAACAAGCAAATCCCCAAAAACCCCCACAGCGCCTTTTTCATGCCACTTCCCCCCTTTCGACGCACGCTGCCGAAAAACCTTCCATAATAAAGGAACACCCCGAAGAAACTTCCTTCTCCGGGGCATTCCGTGCAGATCGCTCGGACATCCTCCTCACAGAAGCAGCCAGACACCCAGAACTACGACCACCGCAAACAGGAGTCCCGCTCCGGTGAAGAAGATGGGGAAAAAGTGGCCCTTTTGATCCAGGTGCATGAAGGTAAAGAACTGGATAACCACTTGAATCGCCGCCATGACCAAGAGAAGCGTGACCAGTCCGGCGACGGGCAGGGCTCCCGTGGCCACTGCCGCAAAGGCGACGGCCGTCAAAATCATCATGACGGCAAAGGCGATCAGGTGTTTGCGGGAACGCTCCGGAGGATTCTTCGACGCGTCCTGTGCAGTGGTTTTGGAATCGGTCGCCACGGTTTACCCCACCTTTCCGAGAAGATAGACGACGGTGAAGATGAACACCCAGATAACGTCGATGAAGTGCCAATACAGGCTGGCCACGTACAATTTGGGAGCGGTCACCGCATTGATTCCCTGCTTCCGAACCTGGATGATCAAGCCGGTGATCCAGAGGATCCCGAAGAGAACGTGGGACCCGTGGGTTCCCACCAGCGTGTAGAAGGCGGAAGCGAAGGCACTGCCGGTGAAGTGATGTCCGAGATGGGTGTATTCGTAGAACTCGTAAATCTCCATTCCCAGGAAGGCGGCGCCCAGCAGCACCGTCACGCCGAACCAAAACAGGGTTCGGCGAAGATCGCTGCGGTGCATGTTGACGACGCCCAGCACACTGGTCAGGCTGCTTGTGAGCAGGATGACCGTCATCAGCGCCACCATCCACAGGTTGAACAATTCCTGGGAGGAGGGGCCGTCCATGTGCTGGTTCTTCAGGGCCAGGTACGTGCCGAAGAGGGAGGCGAACAGCACCGTTTCGGCCCCGATGAAAAACCACACGCCGAGAATCTTGTTTTTCCCTTCCAGGGTCGACGTCTCCAGGTGGTCCGGCATTTTCGGAGCCATGCTCAAATCATTGTGCGAACTCATGCCTGTGCCCCCTTATCCGCGCTCTTCAGCTCTTCGGGCTCGATATAATATCCCGTGTCTTTCTGGAACGAGCGCACGTACATGGTGACAAACACGATGATCAACCCCAGCGCTCCGATCCAATACGAGCGGAGGATCCACCCAAAACCGGAGACAAAGAAGCCGAGGGCCATGATCAATGGCAGATAGGTCGGCGAAGGCATATGGATTTTACCCAGCGGCTCCGCAGGCTCCAATCCCTTCTTGCCGGCCAGCTTGGCGTGATAGAAGGCGTCGAGCTCCTTCACCAAGGGCAGTTGGGCGAAATTGTACTCCGGCACCGGCGAAGGAATGGTCCACTCCAGGGTGCGGCCGTCCCAGGGGTCGGCACTCGCCTTTTCTCCGCGGATGGAACTGTAAACGACATTGTACAGAAGGACCAACACGCCCGAAGCCATGATAAAGGCGCCGATGGTGCTGATCAGGTTGGGGGTTTCCAGCCCCAAGCCAGGCAGATAGGTGAACACCCGCCGGGGCATGCCCCAAAAGCCCAGGAAGTGCTGGGGCATGAAGGTCATGTGGAAACCGATGAAGAACAGCCAGAAATGCAGCTTGCCCAACCGTTCGTTCAGCATCCGGCCGAAAAACTTCGGCCACCAGTAGTACAAGCCGGCAAAGATGCCGAATACGGTTCCTCCGATCAGCACGTAGTGGAAGTGGGCGACGACGAAGTAAGAGTCATGGTACTGGAAGTCCGCCGGGGGAACCGCCAGCATCACTCCGGTGAATCCGCCGAGCACGAAGGTGATGATAAACCCGAGACACCACATCATCGGCGTGGTGAAACGGATTTTCCCTCCCCACATGGTGGAGAGCCAGTTGAACACCTTGATCCCCGTGGGCACCGCGATCGTCATGGTCGCAACCCCGAAAATGCTGTTGACGACCGGGCCGAGACCCACGGTGAACATGTGGTGCACCCACACCATGAAGCCGAGGAAACCGATCAGCACCGTGGCGAACACCATCGAATGATACCCGAACAGGGGCTTTTTGGAGAAGGTGCTGATCACGTCGGACATGATCCCGAAAGCGGGCAGGATCACGATATACACTTCCGGGTGACCGAAAATCCAGAACAGGTGCTGCCAGATCAGGTGGTTTCCGCCCTGCGCCACGTCAAAGAAGTTGGCGTCGAAAATCCGGTCGAACATCAGCAGCAAAAGGTCGACGGCGAGCGGCGGCATCGCAAACAGGATCAGTCCCGAGGTGACGAGGGTCGCCCAGGTGAACATGGGCATCTTCAGGAAGGTCATGCCCGGCGCGCGCATGTTGATGATCGTCACCAGGAAGTTGACGGCGGTCAGCATCGTCCCGATCCCGGAGATCTGAATCCCCAGATCATAGTAATCCAGGCCGGGACCCGGGCTGTATTCATTGAGCGCCAGCGAAGTGTAACCCGTCCATCCCGCGTCGGGCGCCCCGCCGAAGAACACGCTCAGGTTGAACAGCAGCGCTCCCGCAAAGAACAGCCAGAAGCTGAGGGCGTTCATGAAGGGGAAGGCCACGTCCCGGGCTCCGATCTGCAGCGGGACCGCCACGTTCATCAGCCCGAAGAGCATCGGCATCGCAACGAAGAAGATCATGTTGGTGCCGTGCAGGGTGAACAGCTCGTTGAAGGTGTCCCCCGTAAACAAATCGTTTTGGGGAACGGCCAGCTGCAGCCGGATCAGGAGGGCCTGCAATCCGGCGATGAGGAAGTAAAATACTCCCGTCCCGAAGTACAGGATCCCGATCTTCTTATGATCAACGGTGGTGACCCAATCCCAAATCCGGCTGCCCTGCACCCGGTGCAAAAATTCCTTGTTGTAGCCCCCGGTGAAAATGGCCGCCAGAAACAGGACGAGCACCCCAACAATGATGAACGTACCCACGTCGTTCCCTCCTTTATCCCGGACAACCGTTTCCGGTTCGGACTCGATTGATCAAGATCAGGGGCTTTTACGGTTTCGAAGGCAAGCGGTCACTTCAGGTTGGTCAGATATTCGGCCAGGGCGTTCATCTTCTGTTCATCCAGATGATTGTAACTCGGCATTTTCGTACCGGGCTTGATGGATTGCGGATCCCTCAGCCAGCGGATCAGGGATTCCTTGTCGTTCGGCAGATAGCCCGCGATGGTCGTGCGGTTTCCGAATCCCGTCAGGTCGGGGGCTTTGTCCCCTTTGACCTTCATGCCGGCCCCTTCAATGGCGTGACAACCCATGCAGTTCTGGGAGAAGATCTTTTGTCCCTCCTGGGCCTGGGCGTTCACCGGCTGCGACTTGGGATCCTTGATCGACGCAACCCACTTGTCGAAGTCCGCCTGCTCCTCCGCGATGACCCGGAAATTCATCAGGGCGTGTCCGGCGCCGCAGAGCTCCGCGCACCTTCCCTCATACACCCCGGGTTCTTTGGCGTCCAGGGTCATCGTGTTGGTTTTCCCCGGAATCATGTCCATCTTGCCCCCCAGGCTGGGAACCCAGAAGGAGTGGATCACGTCCTTGGATTCAAGTTCCAGAAAGACCTGTTTCCCCACGGGAATATGCAGTTCCTGGGAGGTGCGGATGCCCAGCTCGGGATATTCAAACATCCACCAGTATTGGTAGGCCGTCACCTTTACGCGAATGCTGTCATCCTTGGGCGGCTCCTTCGCCAGGGAGAAGGTGGTGGAAATGGTCGGAATCGCCAGGATGATGAGCAGGATGATCGGGATCGCCGTCCACACGATCTCGATCTTGGTGTTCCCTTCGATCTGCTTGGGGGGAGCGTCGTCTCCCTTGCGCTGGCGATAGCGGAAGAGAACAAAGATGTAAATGCTTACAACGACCACAAAAACGATGAGCATGATGTACACGCTGAGCATGACGAGATCCAGCTGCTGCTCCCCGGCGCTTCCTTTCGGCTCAAAGATATTCATGGTTTTGTCGCCGCATCCCGTCGCCAGGAAAACCATCGCCATGAGTGCAAAAAACAGCCGCCACAGCGGTTTCCGTCGGCTCATCCAATCCTACCCCACTTTCTGATCTCATACCGTTTATAACCCGGGTGGCTCCCGGTCCCTGCCGTCCGAAGGTTCAGGACAGAAGCAAGGGATCGACAATCATCGCCAACAGCATGGCTGTCAGATACACCAAGGAATAGAAGAACATTCTCTCGCCCCATCGATGATCGTCTTTGGTGAAGAATCCCTCCAGGGAAAGGCCGATGTAAACCAAACCGAGAACCGTCGCGACGACGAGGTACAGGATCCCGACAACCCCCGTGTGGACCAGCCAGAGGGAGGCGAGCACCATCGCCGCCACGTACACCAGGTTCTGCCGCTTGGTTTCAGCAAATCCCCTGACCACCGGCAGCATGGGAACCCCCGCAGCCCGGTATTCTTCCATCCTCCGTATGGCCAATGCGAGAAAATGCGGCGGTTGCCACAGGAACATGAAGATGAAAAGAATCCATGCCGGCGGATCGATCGAGCCCGTCACCGCCACCCATCCGATCATCGGCGGAACCGCCCCGGAAATCCCGCCCACCACGGTGTTGAGGGTGGTTGTCCGTTTCAGCCAAAGCGAATAAATGCCCACATACACAAAATGGCCGATCATCGCCAGAAATGCGGCAAGGGGATTGACCAGCGCCGCCAGAACAACAAACCCCGCCACGGTGAGCGCGATCCCGACCCACAGCGCGGTCATCGGACGAACCCTCCCGCTTGCCACGGGACGGCTTTGGGTCCGTGACATGAGGGGGTCGATGTCTCGGTCGATCACATTGTTCAAGGCGCATCCACCGGCGATCACAAGCGCTGTTCCGAGCAAGGTGATGGGCAGGAGCGGCAGGTCCAGCTGCCCGTGTCCGGCCAACCAGAAACCGGCGAATGCGGCCATCAGGTTGGATGCGTTGATCCCGGGCTTCGTCAGGGTGAGATAGTCACGCCACGTCGCCTTCTCCGCCGAACCCGCGGGGAGATCCGATCTCACCATCGTTTCCCGGAGAATGGGTCGTTCCACAGAATCAACCTCCTTTCTGTCAGCCGGACACCTCCAACCGTCGTACCACCGGACTTCCGTCCGTCGATGGAACAGCAGTCGGCGGTGGGAAAGGGCCTTGTACCGCTTGATCCCGGCGTCCCTCTCCTGTACACAAAAAAACGGGACAGTTCGGCGTTGAACTGCTTTTCCGCGGAAGTCCCCGCGACCGATCGGTACTCCCATTTTTTCCAGCACCGGCCAATATCATGCAGAACAGACAAAACCACCGGGACGTCCCGCCGTCGATTTTGGGCAAAAACAGGCCAAATATCACCATCATTGTAGGTGATCAATGACATTTGCGTCAAGGCGCGGGAAGTAGGGTTCATAATATGGCAACAGAATTGTAAAACTTCCCCGGACTTGAAAAGCCGCTCCCGGCAAAGCAGGAACGGCCGTCAGCTGTCCGCGGCGGTTTCCGCCGGTTTGAGCCACTTGATCGCCTCCACCATGGTGCCTCTGCCCTCCACGGTACGAATCGAAAATTCATCCATCAATTGATGGACCTGTTTCAGCCCCGAGCTTTCCACCGACTGGCTCCCTTGCACTTTCTTCATCAGCTCGCTCACATCCGCAATCCCCGGCCCCAGGTCCTGGACGATGATGAGCATTCCCCTTTTCCCGTCCCTCTCGATGCGCTCCACCTGGAGCAATCCCTTTTCCGCGTGGTGAACCACATTCCGGAGGAGCTCGGAAACGGACCGGACAATGCGGGACTGATCCAATTCATCGAACCCCCACTCACGGGCCATTTCCCTCAGTTGGCTAAGGGTGGATACGATATCCCATTCGTATTCGATGCGGAAATATCTTCCCACAGCCTTTCCCTCCATCAGGCGGCGGAGCGCCCTTCAGGCTTCGCGTCCCACCGGTTCCTTATCCAGATGCTGAATCCGAAACAGGCGGGCGTAATGACCGTCCATCGCCATCAGTTCCTCGTGGGTGCCGGCTTCCAGCACCCGGCCGCCGTCAATGTAGTATATCCTGTCGGCGTCGGTGACCGTGGACAAGCGATGGGCCACGATGATCGTCGTCCGGTTCTTGGCCAGGCGTTTCAGGGAATCCCGGACCCGCTGCTCCGACTTCAGGTCCAGGGCGGAGGTCGCCTCATCCAGAATCAGAATCGCAGGGTCCTTCAAAAAGACCCTGGCGATGGCCAGCCTCTGCTTCTGCCCTCCCGACAGCTTGACGCCCCGCTCCCCGATCTGGGTCTCATATCCGTCGGGCAGCTGCACGATGAAATCGTGGGCGCCCGCCGCCTTGGCCGCGGCGACGATCTCCTCCATGGTCGCATCGGTGCGTCCCATCCGGATGTTTTCCAGCACCGTGCCGCTGAACAGGATGGTGTCCTGCAGCACGAGGCCGACATGGCTTCGGAGGCTCGCCACCGTCCAGTCCCTGACGTCCACGCCGTCCACCAGCACCCGCCCCTCCGTCACATCGTAAAAGCGGGGGATGAGGGACACAATGGAGGACTTGCCCCCTCCGCTGGGGCCGACCAGCGCCGTCGTCTTGCCCGGATCCACCACCAGATCCAGGTTTCGGAGCGCCCATTTTCCGTCATCGGCATAGCGGAACCCCACCGACTCGAAACGAATCTCCCCTTTCGGATTCCGCAGGGGGCGGGCACCGGGCCGGTCGGTGATGTCGTAGCTTTCGTCGAGAAACTCAAACACCCTGTCCATGGACGCCAGGGCCTGCGTCAAAGCGGTTGATGAGTTGACCAGCCGGCGCACGGGATTGTATATCAATCCCATGTAACCGTAGAAGGCGGTCATTTCCCCCACCGTCATCGAACCGCGGATCACCAGGAAACCGGAAAAGCCGATCACCAAAATGGGGGCGAGGTCGGTGATCGTGTTGATTACGGCGAAGGTGACTCCGTTCCAGCGGGTGTGTTTCAGCGCCTTGTCCAGAAAATGGTGGTTGTATCGGTCAAACAATCCCTGCTCGTACCGTTCCAGGTTAAAGGCCCGAATCACCGAGATCCCCTGCACCCGCTCGTGAAGGTGACCCTGCATCTCCGCAAGAGCCTGGGACCGTTCTTTGGATCGTCTGCGAAGATGTTGGTAAAAATATTTGACACAAACGCCATAGAGCGGAAAGATGGACAGAGCGACCAGGGTCATCCGGGGATCCATCCACAGCATGATCCCGATCGCGATGGAGACGGTGATCAGGTCCAACCAGATGTTCATCAGCCCGGTGACGACAAATTCCTTGGTCTGTTCCACATCGTTGATCACCCGGGAGATGATCTGGCCGACCTTCTGATTGTTGTAATAACGTAGGGACAACTTTTGAATATGGTCAAACAAACGGTTGCGGATGTCAAACAGCACCCGGTTGGCCGTCCACTGGGCGAAATATTGCCGGTAGTATTCGATCGGAAAGCGGAAGACCGTGAAAATCAACAGGGTGATGACCAGCACCCAGATCAGCCGGTGAATCTTCTCTTCCGCGGGCAGATCGGTCAAGAGCAAATCGTCCACCGTGTATTTGAGAACCAACGGCAAGAGCAGGGGAATACCGAACTTGACAATGCCAACCACCATGGTCAACCAAACGTGCTTCCGGTACGGCCGGACAAAGCGGAGGTACCGGCGGATATTCCCCATGAGCCTCATCTCCAGCGATATTCTTTCCGCTTTCCGCAAAGGCGGAAAGCGGCGGTTTCTCCTCTTGAAAATCGAGGGGTTTTCCAAACTAAGTTGTTTCTATTATACCAAATAACGGTCCAAGCGATGGTGAAAAAACACAGACAAAATCACATTCTTCCATTTTATTGAAAAATGGGACTCTACGGCAGCCCATTCCTCCTTCGCCGACCGTTTTTATTTGCAGAAACGGAGCGGCAATTCCGATCGTTTCCAAAGACAAGCCCAAATTCGAAAAAAAGACAAAGACCCCTTCCGGAAGGATCCGGAGGGGTCTTCGCATTCTCCCTCAGTGACGGGCTTTTTCCAGCGCCGGGAGAAGTTTGGGATTCAGGATGCGGATGTAGGTTCCCTTCATGCCCAGCGAACGGGATTCCACCACGCCGGCGCTTTCCAGTTTACGCAGGGCGTTGACGATCACGGAGCGGGTGATGCCGACCCGGTCGGCGATTTTGCTGGCCACCAGCAATCCCTCATTTCCGTCCAGCTCGTTGAAGATGTGTTCCGCCGCCTCCAGCTCGCTGAAGGAGAGGGAGTTGATCGCCAGCTGGACGACCGCCCGGCTGCGCGCCTCCTCTTCGATCTGTCCCGCCCGTTCCCGAAGGATTTCCATTCCGGCAACGGTGGCTCCGTATTCGGCCAAAACCAGATCATCGTCGACAAATTTTTCATTCATGCGGGACAAGACGAGCGTACCCAGATGATCCCCGCCGCCGATGATCGGGACGAGGGTCGTATAGCCGTGCTTAAACATGTCCTTCATCTCAACGGGATAAGCCGTCAGGGGATCTTCCACGCTGATGTTGGCTCTCGGCTTTTCCACTTCCATCAGCGAACGGGCATACTCCCGAGGGAATTGCCGCTCCTTCAGGTACTTCTCCATCCGTTCGTTTTCGATCTCATGATCGATGGCAAGTCCCAACAGCTTCCCGTCGGGGTTGACAATATATACATTGGCTCCGATCACATCGCAAAGCGCCTGGGCCACTTCGTCAAAATCCACGAGGTGATGACCGACATTCTTCTGCAGTATCCGGGAAATTCGCCTCGTTTTTTGAAGCAAATCCATTTTCATTTCCTCCTCAATCTTTTGATCGCACCCTCTTTCGAAATTAGCAGGGTGTTTTGATATAATAGATATGGGGTTGATCTCCCCACTCCATTATGCAATATTTATAGACATGATCACAGTCGAGTTTGTGAACACTTTTTGACTTTTTATATTATTTGAAATTGCTTCCTGGCCTTTGGAAACCGTTACAGAAACGCGGCCAGGGACGGTCTCCAGATAATCCACTCGACCTTGCCGTCGACGCGGTCGATGGGAACCAGGCCGACGCTTTCGTAACGGCTGTCGCGGCTGGCATGCTTGTGGCGGTTGTCCCCCAGGACAAAGACGGTGCCCGGTTTGACCGTGACCGGTCCGAAGTTCCCGTCCTCGATTTTGGTGTCGATGTAGGGTTCCGGCACCGCCTTGCCGTTTCGGTACAACACGCCGGAACGGATCTCGATCCGGTCACCGGAGACGCCGACCACCCGTTTGACCAGATAGCGTCCGTCCTGGGCCGGATCCTCAAAGGTGATCACGTCACCCACCTGCGGTTCATTGAACAAGTAGGCAAACCGGTTGATGAACAACCGATCGCCGTCTTCCAGGGTGGGCTCCATCGACGTGCCGTTGACCACGGACAGGGCGAAGCCGTATTGATTGACGGCGAACACGAAAGCGAAGGCCAACAGACCCGTCCGCATCCACCTGAAAATGCGACGCTTCCTCATCTTTCACCTTCACTCCATCAAACGGGATTTGTAGGATTGAAAACGATGATACCAGCGGTTTGCCCATTCGGGAGTGAAGGGTTCTTCCCCCCTGCGAGCCATGCGGTCGACGCGCTCGACCGTCTCCTCGATTTTTTTCACCACTTCGTCGGGATAGGAATAGCGAACCCGGTTTTGGTCGAATTCCTCCCGGTCCACCCAACGGCGTTCCCCATCCTGTTCGACCACGAGATCCAGATCGTAGTCGATGTAGGACAGCACCCCGTTCCGGTACCGGTACGGGGAGGCGATATGGGTATACAACCGGAAATTTCCTTCCTTTCCGAACACGGCGAGGGTGTGATACCAATCAAAGCGGTGAAACCGGCCGATGGTCAGGCCTGAAAAAACCCATTCCCTCCCGTCCGCTTCCACCACTTCCACATTGTAATTGGCGATGACCAGAGGTTCCCCCTTTTCCAGGACCAGCGACTTTTTCCACGCGCGGTGCAAGCGTTCCCCGTGCTTGTAACTTTCGATCCGTATGACTGCTCCTTCCTCCGGCAGGATCATCCTTTTCCCTCCGTCATCTTTGCACATTCTCTTTATTGCCAAAACGTTGACAGATTAAAACAAGACAAAACATAAAATACCCAAAATCTTTCCAATGAACAACCGCTTCCCCCCTTGACACGGCGGCGTCCCTCAGGCATAATGGGTTAAACAACCGGACGGAATACGGGATAAACGCAATGACGGAGACCAGTACGGACGGCTTACCGTTCAGAGAGCGGCACTCTCAGGCTGCAAGGTGCCGCCGGGATGCCGCCCGGAACCCATCTCCCGAGCGGACGGTGATGAATCGGCACGGAGCACGCTCCGTTATCAAGGAGGCGGCCGGATTTTTCCTGCCGCGACGAGGTGGGCACGCTCGTGCCAAACGAGGTGGTACCGCGGAAGAGGAACCCTCTTTCGTCCTTGGGGCGAAGGAGGGTTTTCTGTTTTCTCGATTCCTACGTCAGGAGGGGAAACGGGATGAAGGGAGCGGAACGCATCTGTTTTATCGGAGCCGGCGCCATGGCGGAGGCGATGCTGGCCGGCCTGCTGAAAAATCGGCGGATCGATGCCGACAGGGTGAGCGTCTTTAACCGTCAGCGGCGGGATCGGCTGGACAAACTGAAAAGGACCTACGGCGTCCGGATTCCCGAGGACCGGGGAAGGGCGGTTCTTGAAGCGGACACCGTGATTCTGGCGGTGAAGCCGAAGGATGTGCAGGAAGCCCTCACCCAGTGGAGGGACTATTTCCACAAGGGCCAGCGGATCATCTCCGTCGCCGCCGGCATCTCCACGGAGGCGGTGGAGAAGATGATCGCCGCAGAGATTCCGGTGATCCGGGCCATGCCCAACACCTCCTGCACCATCGGACTTTCCGCCACGGCCCTCTGCGCCGGAAAGTGGGCAAAACCCGCGGACATGGAAGCGGCGCGTTACCTGTTCTCCGCCATCGGCTCCGCGGTCATCGTGGACGAAGAGGCGATGGACTCCGTGACCGCCCTGTCGGGAAGCGGCCCGGCCTATATCTATTTCATGGTCGAAGCCCTGGAACGGGCCGGGGTGGAGGCGGGACTTTCGAAGGAGATCTCCCGCGAGCTCACCCTGCAGACCCTCCTCGGCGCGGCTCACATGCTGATGGAGACCCGGGAAGAACCGGCGGAACTGCGCCGCAAGGTCACTTCCCCGGGCGGAACAACGATGGCCGGCCTGGAGGAGCTGAAACGCCGCCGATTTGATGAAGCGATCAAAAGCGCCGTCCTGCGGGCCAAATCCCGCTCGCGGGAACTGGGAAATCTGCTGGAACAGGGAGTGAAGTGACGAAAACCTGCCGGAAGCCCGGACCGACCAAGAACGTCGGGAGGAACGAAAAAAGCCGGGAAAAATGTTCCCCGGCTTTTTTCCTTATTTATTAATAGAGTGATCCCGCCGGTTTTGCACCCGGCCGCGGATCGCTTTATCCCGTCGCGCCGCCGGAAACCTTGGGTCTCTGAAACTCGAGATACGCCCGGGCCATGTCCACCGCCTTTCTGGCATCGAGATATCCCGCCTGATCGCCGGCCATCGGCTGGGCCGTGCTCATCAAAATGCTCTTCACGTCGTTCGGGCTCAGATAGGGGTTGGCCTCCAACATCAGGGCGACCACCCCGGCGCAGATGGGGGTGGCCATCGATGTGCCGGAAAGGTGGATATAATGTTCGCCGACGCGGTTTTCAGGCAGCAGCTCTTCCAGAGTCGAACCGGGCGCGGACAGGGAGACGATGTCGGTCCCCGGAGCGTACACATCCGGCTTCACCAGCTGATCGATCGTCGGCCCCCGGCTGGAAAAGGGCGCCTTCTCGTCGTCGCTCCGATCGGGGGTGTTCCGGTCGTCCGCCGCGCCGACGGTGAGAATGACCGGATCGATGCCCGGCGTGCTGATCATCAGCGGTTCGGGACCTTCGTTGCCGGCGGCGGCGCAGACGACCAGCCCGCTGTGCCACGCCCTCTCCACCGCCTGGCATAGGGGGTCGTCCCGGTACGATTCGTAGGCCGGTGCCCCGAGGGAGAGGGAGAGAATCCGGATTCCCAGCTCCTCCTTGTGCTCGACGCACCACTCCACCCCCCGAATCACCGTCGACAGACGCCCCCCTCCTTCGGCGTCCAGCACCTTCACGCCCACCAGGTTGGCTTCAGGGGCGGGACCGACGTACAATCCCTCCGAATGGTACCCTCCTCCCGCCGCATCCCCGGCGCAGTGGGTCCCGTGCCCATGGTCATCGTAAGCTTCCTCCC
Organism: Planifilum fulgidum; assembly: GCF_900113175.1. NCBI lineage: Bacteria > Bacillati > Bacillota > Bacilli > Caryophanales > Thermoactinomycetaceae > Planifilum > Planifilum fulgidum. Next base: position 22,677 of record NZ_FOOK01000025.1, read on the forward strand.
GGTTTCCCACCAGGTCGGCGAAGGCGATGATCCGGTTGTCCGGTTTGGTCAGATCCCCGTGGGGATGGATCCCGGTGTCGATGACGGCGATGGTGACGCCTTTCCCGGTAAACCCCAGCCGGTCGTGAACTTCAAAGGATCTGGTGGTCTTGGAAGCCACATCGAGAAAAGCGTGCACCTCGCGGTCGTAATAGATGCGGAAAACCCCTTCATGATCGGTCAAGTCGCGGATCGTGTCGGGGTGAAGCCGGCCGTAGCAGCCGTTCAGCAGCCGAATCTCCCCGCCGATGGAATCGCAGGACCGTTTCCGGCACCTGCGGAGGACATCCTTTCGCTTCTCCTCCTCCGCCTCCCTTTTGAAACGGATGATGACCGGAACCGCCTCGTCCCGTCCGTCCCCGCCCCTTTTGCGCCGCTTTCGGAGCTGATGAACCAGACCCGGATCAAGCGGGCGGGAAGCCTCTTCAAACCAGGCTTTGCCCAATTTTCTCACCCCCTCTACATCATTGTTTCGGCGGGAAAAAGGTCAATCCCTCCAAAAGACAAAAAAATAAAAACTATTAGAAAATGAGGAGAATCACACCCGCCCTTTTTCCCACTCTTTACAAAGCGGAAAAAGCCAAGGGAACGGGGCTCCCCCCATTCCGCCGTCATCCGGGACTGGCCTTCCTGATTATCCTCCCGTTTTGAAACATCAGTTCCTTTCCCAGTGTGGTGTCGCAAATATTGGCATATCCCAAATGCAAGTAAAAAGGGAGCAGCTTTCTCGTCCCTTCGTCAATGGTGATCCAGATCCGCTTCGCTCCTTTTTGGCGGAAACGCTCTTCCAAAGTGGAGACCAGGCGCCTTCCGATCCCCCTCCCCTGGTAATCGGGATGCACCGCCAGGCAATAGAAAAAACCGGTGCTTCCGTCCATGGTGCCGACTATTGCCCCGACGATGCGACCGTCCACCTCGGCCACCAGGACCAGATCGCGATCCCGCGCCAATTGTTTCGCCAGTTCCTGAAGGGTTTCCCTTTCCGAATCGCGTGACGCGGTCAACTGCCAAATCCGGGAAACATCATGGACATCGGACAATTGAAACGATCGAAGCAGCATGACACGATCACTCCTCTGATGGCCCGATTCTTTAAGTTTATCTCATCGAACTCCTGTTGACAATGTGCGACTTCAAAGCTTTAAAATGCCGGTTTGTCAGCCGAAACCGGGTCCGATGAACGTATCCGAAGCCTTGACACCCCCTTCGTCATTTCGCCATTCCCGCCCAGGGGAGAAAGAGCAGGAGTGAAATCGACACGAATCCCCGCAGCGGAACCTCCACCCAGCTGACAAACAGGGCCCCCAGGAGCACAACGGCCCAGATAAACAGGGACCATCCGGCCAAACCGTTGGAGACTCGCTTGTTCTGAAACATGACGCCCGTGGATATCAGACCGCTGATCGCATAACACGTGTTGCTGAACACACCCGTCATGCGGATCAGCAATCGGTCCCAAGCGTTAAAATGGCCCGCCAGCTCCGGCGACGGCATCTGCATGAACAGCTCGGAAAGGGCCGGAATGATGGTCATCTGAATCAGATCGTGCAGAATCTCCGTGGCGGCCCCGATAATCCAGATCAAGAGGGCCATCTGCAGGACGGGACGGTACATCGAATGAAATCCCGACAGCCAAATGTAAAAGGCGAGAGTGATCGCCAGCGTGGCAAACATCCAGCTTGCCCATGACCAGAAAACAGCCGTCTCGTGCTCGGCAATGTAGTACATCCGCTCCATCTGGGTACCGCGAAATGTTCCGGTGAGGTACACTCCCATCAAGGTGAGCGCGGCCACATGGATGACTGCCGCTCCCTTGAGCACCCAGGGATGCCATTCCGTCAACTTCCACCTGTGGGTTCGGCTCCAATTCATCGGCCACGCCCCCATACCAATAATTTTTCATCGATTCTGAGGACACCTAATATGTTATATATCCAAAAAAGCGGAAGGAAAAAACAACAATCGACAAATCCGGTGTCCTCACGCAGACGAAAAAGCAAAAAGGCGGCGAACGGACAACCTTCCGATAACGGGGGGCTTTCCCTGAAACTTTCGCGGAGGGGACGGTCCGATCGCTAAAGTCGCACCAGGGGAAAACGCTCATGTTATTAACAGAAACGAAAAAAACAGAAAAAGAGTTCCCTTCCGCGACAGCCGTCCCGCGGCAGCACTTCTTCCCGCTCCGCTGATGAATGATACAATGGGGAAAAAACGGGGGGCGATAAACCATGTCTTCCTCTCATCCGCAAACCGTCGTCCGATCCGTCTGCCCGCTGGACTGCCCCGACACCTGCAGCCTCGCCGTTACCCTGAAGGAGGGACGGATCGTTCGGGTCGACGGTGATCCGGACCATCCGATCACCCGGGGAACCATCTGTCACAAAGCGCGCCATTTTCCCTCCCGGGTATACCACCCCGACAGGGTGCTGCATCCCCTGAAAAGGACCGGCCGCAAGGGCGAAGGCGCCTTCACCCGCATCACCTGGGAGGAAGCCCTGGATGAGATCACCCGGCGCATGCAGGAAATCATCCGCCGCCACGGCGCGGAAGCCATCCTGCCCTACAGCTACTACGGCAACATGGGGCTGGTGAACAACGGCAGCATGGATCGCCGCTTCTTCCACCGCCTGGGTGCCAGCCGCCTCGACCGCACCATCTGCAACGTCGCGGGCAACCGTGGATTCGAAATGACCATGGGCTTCAAGGGGGCAATCGATCCGGAAGAGACCGTCCACAGCCGCTTCATCATCGTCTGGGGCGGAAACATCGTCAGCACCAACATGCATCAGGTGATGCTCTTTGAACAGGCCCGCAAGAGAGGGGCCAAAATCGTCGCCATCGACGTTCACCGGAACCGGACCGCCCGCTGGGCCGACGAATTCATCCAGCTGTATCCCGGGACCGATGCCGCCCTCGCCCTGGCGATGATGCACACGTTGATCGAAGAGGGCTTGCTGGACCACGACTTCATCCGAACATACACCACCGGATGGGAGGAGTTCCGGAAGCGGGTCGCCGAGTACCCGCCGGAACGCGCATCCCGCATCACCGGCGTCCCGGCGGAGAGGATCGTCCGCCTGGCCCGGGAATACGGCCGGACCACCCCTTCCTTCATCCGGATCGGCAACGGACTTCAGCACCACGACAACGGCGGGATGATCGTCCGCACCATCGCCTGCCTCCCCGCCCTGACAGGGCAGTGGAAGGTGCGCGGGGGAGGCGCCCTCAAGGAAAACGGGGTCTCCGCCGTCGACAAAGCGAAGCTGGAACGCCCCGACCTCCTGCCGGACCCCGGCGTTCGGACGATCAACATGATCCGCCTGGGAGACGCCCTGCTCCACGCCGATCCGCCCATCCGTTTCCTCTTCGTTTACAACGCCAATCCGGCCCGGGTGGCTCCCGCCCAGGAAAAGGTGCTTCGGGGACTGGCCCGGGAAGACCTGTTCACCGTGGTGCACGATCTGTTCATCACCGACACGGCCCGGTTTGCCGACTTGGTCCTGCCGGCCACATCCCACTTTGAAAACCTGGATGTCTACAAATCCTACTGGCACCTGTACCTTCAGCTGGCCCGTCCGGTCATTCCGCCGCAGGGAGAGGCCATGTCCAACTTCGATCTCTTCAAAACCCTGGCCAAGCGGATGGGCTTCACCGAATCCTGTTTCGACGACACGCCGGAGGACATCATCCGCCAGGTTGCGGACCAGCCCGAAAACCCCTGGATGGAAGACGTGACCTACGAGGAACTGTCCGAAAAGGGCATCGTCAAGTTGAATCTCGCCAAACAGCCCCTTTTCCCCGACCTCTTAAAAAGACACAAAATCGCCCTCTACAGCGAGCGGATGAAGGAGGAGGGGCAGGACCCGCTCCCGAAGCACGTGCCGCTGAAAGAGGGCTTCGACGCCCGGAGAAACGGCGACGCAAGGCATCCCTTCATGTTGATCGCGGGGCCCAACCACCAGTTTCTCAACACGAGCCTGGGCAATATTGCCAAACTGCAAAAGCTGGAGGGCGAACCCCGGGTGGAAATTCATCCGGCCGACGCCGCCCGGCACGGCATTGCCGACGGCGAGGCCGTCCGGTTGTTCAACCGCCGCGGAAGCTGCATCCTGAAGGCCAAGGTGACGGAAACCACGCTTCCCGGCGTCCTCATAAGCAACGGATTGTGGTGGGGAGATTCCACCTGCGACGGAAAGGGAATCAACCAGCTGACGCCCGATCGGGAAGCCGACCTGGCGGGCGGCGCCGTTTTTTTCTCCACCGCGGTCGGCATCGAAAAGGTGTAAATTCCCCGCTAAGCGTAAACCGGCGCCCTCTCGTCGAAGGCGCCGGTTTTCCCTTTTTGCTCAGGGTGAGTTTGTCCCGTTGTCACCGCCGGCGGCTCCCTGTCCTCCGTCACGGTTTCCGGATGGATCGCCTCCCGTTTGATTTCCTCCGTTATTTCCGGAGGAGCCGCCGGAACCGCTCGAATTGCCGGAATCTCCCCCTTGGCCGGAGCCGCTTGCGGGAGATGCGTCATCGGTCGGTTTGTCGGGGTCCACTTCCACCTGTTTCGCCTGAAATTTCGGGGCCGGCGGCACCTGCCGCTGAACCACTTTGGCATCCGGGGTGGTATAAATGGAAACCGTGATAAATCCTTCACCCACATAGGTTTTGATCATGATGGGTTTTTCCAGGCTGTTCATGAACCGGAAATCCGGTCCGCCCCAGGACACCGTGGCATCCCGGCCGGCGGGGACATAGGTCACTTCCTTGCTGTGGGAATACCGGACCGTCACCCGCAGACCGGCCGCATCCACACTGTTGTACAGGGTGGAGGAGGTTTGGCAGATTCCGCCCCCGATCCCCTCGCTGTATTCGCCCCGAACGATCACCGCAGCCGGCTTGTAGCCCCGATCCGGCGTGCGCTGCCCGACCACCTGGTTGAAGGAGAAGGTTTCTCCCGGGTTGAGCACCAGATTGTTGATCGCGGCGGCGGACAGCCGAATATTAGTCGTCCGGTTCACGTTGCTCGCATCAAAATAGGTGGTGTAGCGACCGATGCGCCTCTGGTTGACCGCGCGAAGGTCCTTCTCCGTCACCCGGGGTTTCTCCGCGATGAAGGGAATTTCCTGGGGTTCGTTGAGATAATCGGACAGATGAGGCAACCAGTTCTCTTCGATTTCCTTCAGATCCATCCTCCGCCCCTCTTTGGCCGGTTGGATGGGTGCCCCCCATCGCTCCATGCGGGCGTCCTTCGCCGGTTCATCCACCTCTTTCTTGATCTCCTTCAGCCATTTCTCCAGTTTCTCCCGGTCGACAGTGGCAATGTCCTCTCCGTCATATCCGATCGACCTAAGATCCATCTCCCATTTCTTTTCCCCATCCTGAAGGATGAGCATCGCCGGTTCCGGAGGCTTCTCGGGCAAACGTTCCGTCTCCTGCCGCGCCGGCTGGACGGCCTCCGTGGTCTTGGCCTCCCCCATGAAGGCGAAGGCGGTGAGGGAACCGGCCAGAACCAGCACCAACGCCAGCGTCACGCCGGAAACGGCGCGGGGATTCAACCGGTCCAGGGGCAGGCGGCGGATGAGCGGCATCCTCTCCAGCAGGCGGATCAGGCCCTGTCCCGTCCGGTCAAACACCGATTGGGCGCCCTGTTCCCCCAACCGATCCTTGCGGGATTGTCCGATCCTCCCGATCCTCGTTTCCCCCGCTTCCCCTGCGGCCGAACCTTCGCCAGCGCGCCCTACGACACCCGATGAAACCCTGTCACCGGATTTCCCCATGCGTTCACGCTCGTCCACAGTTCCTCTCTCCCTTTGATTTCTGAAAAAACGGTGAAGAAGGAAACTACCTTCCCTTTCCCTTCCATTTTCAAGTTTCCAAACTCAGTTCCAATTGAACCGGATCCTTGATGATGGACAGCGCCTTTTCATACACCTTGGGCAGGGCGAGAAAATCCAGCTCCTCCTCGGCCACCCACCTCCATCCCGGCGGAAGGGGGCGGGTCGGGTCGGCCGCCCTGCCGCTCACCACCACCGCCCGCCAGCGGCGGTGGCTGAAAACATGTTCCACCTGCCCCAAAACCGGTCCCGGTTCAATCGGAAAACCCTTCTTTTGAAAATATCGCCCCAGAGTTTCCCGGGGGGAATCATCCTTCCCCCTTTCCACCGTCGGCAGTCCCCACATCCCGGCCAAAAGCCCCTGGTCGGGCCGCCGCGCGAGCAACATCCGCCCGTCCCCGTCGACAACCCATCCGAATACGACGGAAACCGGCTGCGGCGCCTTACCCTTGCGCTTGACGGGAAAATCCCTCACCCTTCCCTGCGCGTAAGCCCGGCATTCCCGAACCAGCGGGCAACGGTCGCAGGCCGGGGAGGAAGGACTGCAGACCAAGGCGCCCAGTTCCATCAGCGCCTGATTGAAATCCCCGGGGCGATCCTCCGGGATCAGTTCCATCGCCAGCGCCTCCATCCGGCGCCGGGTGGCGGCCCGGGTGATATCCTCTTCGATGGCGAAAAGTCGGGAAAAGACCCTCATCACGTTTCCGTCCACCGCGGGAACGCGCCGATTGTACGCGATGCTCAGCACGGCGCCGACGGTGTACGGGCCCACTCCCTTCAGGCGGCCCATCACCTCCCGGTCATCGGGCACTTTGCCTCCGTAGGAGGCGACCACCTCCCGAACCGCCGCGTGCAGATTGCGGACGCGGGAATAATATCCCAGCCCTTCCCACGCTTTGATCACCTCCTCCTCGGAGGCGGAAGCCAAGTCCTTGAGCGTGGGGAACCGTTGCATGAAACGCTCATAGTACGGGATCACCGTGTCGACCCGCGTTTGTTGCAACATCACTTCGGACACCCATATTTTATACGGATCCCTTTCCCTGCGCCAGGGCAGGTCCCTCTTGTTTTTGTCATACCAGGAGAGCAGCTTTGTGCGGAACGCATCCACAACCTCGGAATCCAGCCGCTCTTCGCCGGACTTTTCCACAGCCTCCCCACTCCTTTGCCCCAAAACCCCGGTCCGCTTCGACAATCGCTGACCGATTTTATCCTTTTTCTTCAACCGCATCCTTTTATCCTGCCAAAGGTCCAGGCTTGGATCCCTTTTCCGTCGATCCAGTCCTTCATCCTTATAAAAATCCCCTCCTCCGATCTCCTGCGCCGGTGAACAATCCGCTCGGCGGCATCCCTGCTCCCCACGCGGATCACTTCCACAAACAGCCCCGGCTGATCGCACCCTTCCAGAAACTCATGCTCCTTCACCGGCGCGATTCGCGACGTCGCTTCCCTGATTTCTTCCGCATGGCGAAGGAAGATGTCGCGCCGGGAAGGATCGATGCGGTATTCGACAAAAACCGTGAAGGTTTCGGACCCGTGGGTTTTCATCCTGAACCCGCTCCTTTCCCGAATCCAGTTTACCAAAAACGGCCCGGCCTGTTGCCCGTCAAAGGGTGAACGAATAAAGCTCCCGGAAAGGTTTATCGCTTATAATAGGTTTATAACCGGCTAACAGTCAGGAGGTTGTCATGGACACGGGGACTCACTTTGCGATGGGCATCGGACTGTTCGGCCTGGCACACCTGGATCCCGCGGTGGCTTCCCATCCGGTCACGGCGCAGGCCGTGCTTTTGGGGACGGTCCTCGGTTCCCAGGCTCCGGATTTTGACGGATTGTTCCGCATCAAAGGCGGCGCGGCTTATATCCGCCAGCACCGGGGGGCCAGCCACTCCTTTCCGATGGTCTTTGTCTGGACCTTCCTGATCGCCTCCATCCTTTCCCTCACCCACGAGGGGGCAGCCCTATCCTCCCTCTGGATGTGGACGTTTCTTGCCGTCGCCGTCCATGTTTTGTCCGACTGCTTCAATTCATACGGAACCCAGGCCCTCCGCCCGCTGTCCCGCCGGTGGATCGCCTGGGACGTGCTCAATATCATCGATCCCTTCATCTTGACCGCCCACCTTGCGGGATTTCTTCTTTGGTGGCGGACGCAGGTCCATCCCGGCGTTTTGTTTGCCGGAATCTACGGCCTCATTATCCTCTACACGGCATGGCGGTGGCGGATTCACCGCTCCCTGGTGCGAATGGTTCAGAAGCAGGCGAAACAGGCCAAACGCATCAGCGTCCTTCCCACGATCCGTCCCTCCCGTTGGAAACTGGTGGTGGAAGAGGAGGGCCGGGTCCGATTCGGAGAGATCCGCCGGCGGCGGATCCGGTGGACCGACGAAATCGCGGACACCGACCGGAATCACCCCGCCGCCCTGGCATCCCTGAAGGACCCTGACATCGCCTCCTTTCTCCATTTCAGCGATTACGGGTATGTGCAGGTGCAACCTTTCGGGAACGGATACAAGGTGCGCTGGGCAGACGTCCGTTACTACCACAAGAAACGCTTCCCTTTTGTTGCCGTCGCCTATTTGGACAACGACCTGGAAGTGATCAGCTCGTATATCGGTTGGTCCTCGGAACAGCGTCTGGAAAAGAAAATCCAGCGTTCCTGCACCATTGAAACCCTTTGAGAAGCCGCGCCTGCTCGGGCCCCGCCGGCAGCGGGGCTGTGCTATAATGATCACTGTCGTACTCACTACGCCGCAACCGAGGTGAACTTATGAACCCCAAGATGCCCGCCATCGACGAATCCTCGAACACCGCCAACCTTTCCGGCTTCAGTTGGGTGGAAGGGGCCGAAAAAAAGATGTGGGCCGTCATCAACAATCCGGTGGACGCCCTGCTCCTGCCCGTCGCCCGAATCATCCTGATCCTCTTCCTCACGTATGTGGCGCTGCGGTTCACGGGCAAACTGATCGACCGGATCTTTCAGCTCAAGCGGATCGACCGGAAAAAGGCCCTGACACTGAGCAAACTGATCAAATCCTTCGCCCGGTACGCCATCTACTTCGTCGCCGCCCTCACCCTGCTGTTCAACATCGGAATCGACCCGACGCCCGTCCTGGCCAGCGCGGGAATCCTGGGACTGGCCATCGGGTTCGGCGCCCAGAACCTGGTTCGCGATCTGATTTCCGGCTTCTTCATCATCTTTGAAGATCAGATGGAAGTGGGCGACTACGTTCAGATAAACGGAAAAATCTCGGGGACCGTGGAGGAAATCGGAATTCGCGTCACCAAGATCCGCGAGTGGAACCAACGCCTTCATTATCTGTCCAACGGCGAAATCCACCACGTGGCCAACTACAACCGGGTGCAGATGCGCCCCCTGGTATCGGTGACCGTCCCCTATGAATCGGATCTGGAACAGGTGGAACGGATTTTGGGCGAAGTGTGTGAGGAAATCGGCAGACGATACGCCCCCCACCTCCTGGAGAAACCCACCATCTACGGCGTGACGGATCTCGGGGAATCGGGCGTCCAATACACGCTGATGGCCCTGAGTCACCCGGAACAATACTGGATGATCGAACGGGAATTGCGCCGGGCGATCGTGATCGCGTTCCGGAAACACGGGATCGAAATCTCCTATCCGCGCCGAATCCTCCAAAACGGAAACTCCGAAGGAAACGGAAAAACGCCGGGTTGAGGCGCTCAGCCCGGCGTTTTTCGCTTGATCAACCCAGCAGATGGACAACCCAGGCAACCCCTCCGGCGGCGGCCACCGAAATGACCGTCCACATCCCGATTCTCCGGACGTCCCGCCTCCAGGCGACCATCGGGTCCACGAACTTCTTCTCTCTTCTCCGCTGTCTTCGCGCCATTTTTGCTCCTAACCTCCCGTTATCGCATCCCACAGATAAAAGGTGGCGTAACTGCGCCAGGGCGCCCAGGCCTCCCCGATCCTCCGGACCTCTTCTTCCCCCGGCCGCTTAGCCAAACCGTAAACCTTCTGCACCGCCCTGCGCAGTCCGATGTCGGCGGCGGGCAGCAAATCCGGGCGACCCATCCCGAAAAGGAGCAGGCATTCCACCGTCCACCGGCCGATTCCCCTTAAGGGAAGCAGGGTTTCCATCACCTCTTCGTCGCTTCGACGGCGGAGTCCTTCCAGATCCAGCGCACCTTCCGCCACCATCCGGGAAATGTCGATGACATACTCCGCTTTCCGGCGGCTGAACTTTAGCCGGGTCAAATCCTCATAGGAAAGGGCGGCCACCCGATCCGGCGTCGGAAAGACGCATACGGACTCCCCGTCAAATTCCACCCGTTCCCCGGCCAACTGCATCAGGCGGTCGATCAGGGTGCCGGCGAAGGCGAGATTGAGCTGCTGACTGATGATCGTCTTGATGAGGCACTCGTACAGGGTGGGATCCAGCACCGGGCGGAGCCCTTTACGCTTCCGGACCACCGGGGCGAGCAGCTCATCCTGCTCCGCCCGGCGGTAAAAGGGGATCAAATCCACATCGGCGGAAAACATGCGGCGGAGTTGTTCCTTAAGCTCCCGCCGCTCCTCCGGCGTCACCGCCTGGTGAATGCGAAACTGCAGGAAGGGCGCCTGCCAGCCGATCTCCACCACGAAGGGTCGCCCCTTCGCGCGAAGGGTCCGGTAAAGGATGCCCTTCCTCACAAAATACCCCGATTTTTGCAGATGAAAAAGCCGCCGGACCGTCCGTTCGAAGGAAAAGGGCGGACGCGGCTTGATCCGAAGGGTTTCCATGAACCACACCACCGATCGAAGCCGTCGGGGAAGATGGACCTCCCGCATCATCCTTTTCATTTTATCATCCTTTCGACGGATGCAAAAGAAAAGTCCCCCGCGGGGGAAGGCTCCGGGACGAGGCTCCGGGCATAGGGATAAGAATGATACCACTTGCCCGGGAGGAATGAACATGATCGCCGCTTTACGGCACTGTCAAGATCTTTGCGATCAGGCATCCGCCGTGTTGGTTGCCTCACCCGATGCCGCCCTTCGCAGAAAACAGCTTCACTTGCTCCGGGAATGTGCCGATGCCTGCTCCTCGGTCGCCCGGACCCTGTCTCGATCCGGCTGCATTTCCGAAGAGACGGCCCTCCGCTGCGCCCGCATCTTAAGGAAATGCGCCCGGGAATGCATGAAACACCCGGACCCTTTTTCCCGGCACTGCGCCCGGGCCTGTCTGTATGCCGCCTTCGTCTGTCGGTACTGTACCCGAAAGGGGAGGACCAAATTAAAGGATCACGGGGGAAAACCCTATGTGGTGGACATTCATCGGGCGGCCAGGCAGAATCGCACCTTCCGCACCGCCCGGTGGACGGAGAACATCCGCAGTAGAAAATCGATGTCGGAGACGGCCTGGAAAGGCCCCCGGCTGGGATCGTTTTCTTTCTTATTGAACAGGGGCCGGTTTTCGCGGGCAAACACAGGGACCGGCTCGATTTTGAAGCGGAAGCGCGTGACGATGATGCCATCGTGGTCCCTTGCGGCACCTGACACAATGTCATGACACGGGGGATTGGCCGCCGAGCTTTGCTCCGTTTGCGCGCCGCCGGAGCTTCCCTTCGGCACGGTCAACAAACCGAAAAACGCCGCGAAATCGGAAAAATGATCAAAGCCCGCCTTTTGAAGGCGGGCCTTTTCATTCGACGATCGCCACGCGAACGCCCTTCTTCACGCCGAACTGCAGCGCTTCCTCCAGATCGTTCATAAACACGTCGATTCGCTTTCCCTTGATGGCGCTTCCGGTATCCTGCGCGACAAAATAACCCAATCCCTCGATGTACACCCGGGAACCGATGGGGATCACGGAAGGATCGACGGCAATCGTCACTCCTTCCACGGCGGGGGCGCCGCTGGAGGTGATCCCGTAGGCCGGATGTCCCGGCGATTTGCCGGTGGACTCCGGACCGGCGGTGTAGGCGGTCAGGGTGAATTCTCCCAGATCCCGTCCGTAATCCGCCGGCAGCAGGGCGGGCCGGGCCTCCCCTTTCCTCCCGCTTTCCGCCTCCCGCTTCCGGTCGGGAACGCGGAGAACTTGCCCCACCCGGATCAAGGAGGGATCCTTTAGCCGGTTCATGCGGGAGACGGTTTCCACATCGGTCCCGAACCGGCGGGCGATGCTGTACACCGTGTCCCCCTTCTCCACCTTGATCGTCGCCCATCCGCTTCCTTCGGCCTCCGCCCGGGGCAGATCCCGCCCGCCTCCGACCGTCAAACCGACGGCCAAGGCCAAACCGAGAGCGGAAATCAACCAGCGTTTGGTCATGACGGATCCTCCCGTGATAGATTCGTAGACTCACTGTCCATCATGACCGGTTTCGATGGCGTTTATACCCGGGTTTGATTCTTCGCTTTCCGCCAGCTCGTCCAAACTTTTTTCGAAACTGGGGCCGAAATGTTCCAGGAAATAATCGACCTCCGGCATCTTCAGCCTGCGGATCCTCTCCTCGATCTCCCTTTTCGCCACGAGAAATTCCCGGTTGCCCGCCGCGATCTCAATCACACATTTCAGGTAGGCATCCAGCAGATCCGCCCCCTTCACCCAGCGAAGCAGTTCCGGATCCGGATCCCGAAAGAAAGGGCGGTACGATTCCCGAAGCTCCCCGGGCACCATCTCGCACAAACGCTCCGCGGCCAGAGATTCCAATTCCCGGAACCCCTGCAGGATGGTCCGGTTGTGATGCTTCACCGGACTGGGAATGTCCCCGGTGATCACCTCCGTCGCATCGTGGTAGAGGGCCAGCAGGACCGCCCGTTCCACCGGCACCTCCTTCCCGAACACCCGGACGGCGATCGTGCACAGGGCATGGGTCAACAAAGCCACATGAAAGGAATGCTCCGCCACATTCTCCGGAACGGCGTTCTGCATCAGCCCCCAGCGACGGATCAGGCGCAACCGGTACAGATACGCGTAGAATGGATTCATCTCTTTCGATCCCCCCGTAAGGTTTCGATGGATTGCCGCCTCAAGATGCGGACGATTTCCGCTGGTCCTCCGTCACGCGCGGGGATGGGGCGGGCATTCGGCACCGCCGTTCATACTGCCAATGGATCAGGATCACGCTCAGGAAGAACAGACTTCCCACCTGCGGGGCGATGATCGTGTAATCGTACATTCCATGGCCGAGAAAAGCGAAGATCAGCGACAGCATCATGCCGGACAGGCGTTTTTCCTCGAGCCGGATGGCCATCTTGCGCCATTTCCGGGCCCGGTAGACGGTCAATCCGATCATCAGCAAAAAGAGGACAAGCCCCACCACGCCGAATTCCGTCGCAACGCCCAGAAAGATGTTGTGGGCGTGATAAATATGTTTGCCCGTCAATTCGGCAAAGACCTGACTAAAATGAAGGGGAAGCACCCCGAGCAGCCAGTGATCCTGAAAGATGCGAAAAGCGTTCTGCCAGACAAAGATCCGCACGGTGATCGTCGCAAAGAGCGTCTCTTCCCGGGGAATCAGCGTCTGGTTGGTGTAAATCACGTATCCCAAAAGAACGAGAAAGGCGAACAGCAGAACCGTCCTGCGGCGGTTGCCGGTCATCCATACCTGGACCAAAAGCCCGACGGTCAATCCCACCCAGGCTCCCCGGGAACCGGTCATCCAGATGGCAACACAAAATAAAAAAAAGGCGGCTAAGGCGGCAACCTTCTGCCAACGCTTCTTCAGAACCGAAAAGGCGTAGGTGCTGATCAGAGCCAGACAGATCAACAATGCGGCCGCCAAATTGGAATTGGTCGACGTTCCCACACTGCGCGTCAGGTCATTTTGGTAAATGGCGGAATACCCCAACAGCCGCCCCCACCAGGATGCCTCCTGGGAAATCCATCCAATCCCCTGCAGAAGGACGACGACAGCGATATACAAACCGGCCACCCAGAACAAAAGGTACAGCCGTTGAATTTCGTACCACGACCAGTCCAATCCCCGTTTGATCCACACCGCGAGCAGATAATAGGCCAAAAACACCGCCATCGGGATCAAACCGACGGGAATGCCGTAAATCCAGGAAGGATTGAAACACCAACTGATCGCGCTCAAAAGAAGGAACCCGATGAAGATTCCCTCCGGAAAACCCCGGATCGGCCAGGGCCTCTTGACGAAAAAGGGAGTGAGAAGAGCGATGATCAACAGAACAACCGGAGGCAACCACGGGGAAATGATGATGGACAGGATCAGAGCCTGAATCATCCGGGCTGCCAGGTTGTCAGGAAAATCCCTGCTCAAAGGCACAAACTCCTTTTTCAATCATATTTGAGTACCTAATGGATTATATACCAGCGCTTCCTGATTTGGCAACCGACAGCATCCGCATCAACGCCTGCCGACGTGGATGCCCGAAGCCGAAAGTCTGGAAGGGGATTCGCCGATCATCTGAAGCACCGCTTCCACGCTGCGGGACGGATGGATTTTCCTCCGCCACTCGAGCATGGCCTGGCGGATCGGGGAAAAACATTCGGGGTTGCTCAAAAACCGATCCAAAATCTCATCCAGGTGATCCTCCCCCTCGAGCCGCAGCGCCAAGCCGTTTCTCGTCAGGAACTGACCGTTTTTCTCCTCGTGCCCGGGGATCGTCCCGTACAGGAGGAGCGGCTTCACCTTGGCAATCGCTTCGGTGCAGGTCATCGCTCCCGGCTTGGTCAGAATCAGATCCGCCGCTTCCATCCATTCGGACAGGGACTGGATGTAGCCGGTGATCCGGATGTTCGGGTGATCGAGCATCGGATCCGAAACAAGCGATCGGTACAGCTGACGGTTTCGTCCGGTGACCACCAAAATCTGCATGTGATTCCGCCACTTGACCATCGTCTTCACCCATTGTTCCATGCCGCCCAGCCCCAATCCGCCGCCCATGATCAGCACTGTGGGAAGCTGGCGCAGCCCCAGACGCCGGCGAACCTCGGCCTGATCTTCTTCTTCCCAGAAGACCGGGTCGGTGGGAATGCCCGTGACGATGATCCGTTCGGGATCCGCCCCGAGACGGATCAATTGGTTCCGCACATGGTCTGCCGGCACCAAATAACGGTCCGTTTGAGGATGCGCCCAGGATCCGTGGGCGGAGAAATCCGTGATGACCGTGCACAGCTTGAATCCCCACCCCTGTTCTTTCAGCCGGGCCACTCCGAAGGCGGCGAAGGGATGGGTCGAAACGACCAGCCGCGGCCGATGAAGGGTGATCAGTTCCGCCAACCGGGTGTACAGGGCATAGCGGATAAAGGATTGCAGCGAACGGGGAAACGACTTTTCCCGGTGCCAACCGTAAAAGGCCCGCCAGATAAAGGGCGTTTTCCGTATAATCCCCAGGTAGGAGTCCACCAACAAACGGTTCATCCGGGGGCGAAGCACCCGGCCGATCTCGACCAGACGAACATCCACACCCGCGTTGGCCGACCGTATCCCCCGCAGGATGGCCTCCGCCGCCCGGGTGTGACCGGTGCCGAAATTTTCCGATACCAGCAGGATGTCGCATTTTCCGGCGGAATCCAAGGTGTGGACCGGCCACCCGTCTTCCGCGAGGGAAGCCCTTGGCCGCGCAACTTGAGCCATTACCATCTCCCCTTTGACCTGAAAAAGCGTGAACTTCGCCCTACTTCGGCAAAACGGCGTTCCCGGACGATCCGTTTCACGGACTTATTATACCACTTTTCCCTACCGGGTTTTCCCGGGGGAGGAGGATTTTTGGAAGTCCATCCCAAAATGCGCTCACATCTTCCCGCACCCGGGGGAAAGGGCACGGGGGGTTCGCCCGAAGCGGAACGGTCAACGCAGGCGGTGCATCGCCGGGGGAAGAGCGCACACAATACGGAGAAGGGCGAAAATGCCGGGTTATCTCCTGCGTTTGGGGTCGAATCATCGGGATCGCTTGCGACACACAGGACCAACCCTTTGATCATTGACGTTGAACCGGTTATTAGCTTGCCGTTTCCCGTTGGACCACAAAAATCATCTATGGATGCCGTTTGCAAGTATATACAAGGCCGGGATGATCCCTGCCTTTTGCCGCCTGACCGATTTTTCCGCTTCTTCCGAAGAGAAAGGGACATGGCGGCTTTATTCAGGATCAGCCATCGCGGCGACGCGATCGGGTGAACATGGAAATTACATCACTCACGAAAGATTGTGAATCCCGATTTTCCCACGGACATCCTGCAATTCCCGAAACGGCTTCCTCCAGACGATCAGAAAGGGGCCGTCAGCTGCGACGAATCAGTAAAAAAGCGTCCCGCGGGAATCCCCTTCAATTCGCCGCATCATCCCGGGTTCCGTCGCTTTTTTCTCATAATCGACCACCCGTCGATGCTTCCTGCGTCCTGTCCGCCAAGCACCACCTCATCATGCTGAAAAGGACTGTTTTCAAGAGGCTCCTTCAGGTTCCGCCGGAGTCTTGTCATAGGCGGAGGATTCCCGGCCGAGCAGAAAATCCACCGGCACCTCGAAGAAGTCCGCCATTTCTTCAGCACCCGCAGACGGTTCGCGTATCCCCGCTCGCAATTTGACGGGGACTGATTGGCCCTTCCCAATTTGTAAGCCACCGTTTCCGACGACTTTCCTTTCTCTCAGAATTCGGATGCGATCCGTCAGTCTCCCCGACGGGCCGTTTGTTTGGTTCTGTGGAAGGCGGGGAAGAAAAAGGGTCTCAGGGTTTGTAGATGTCGTTGCCGGCCTGTTTTTCAAGGAGTTCGAGGAGCTTTCTCCTCTCTTCTTCATCCTCGATGCTTTCGATGTACTTCTTGAAATAACCGTCGGGCAAGGGGTGCTCGCGGAAGTACATTGCAAGACCTGCCCGGATGATCACGGCACTGGGCACCTCCTCATCTTGAGATTCGGTCTCATAGGCCGCCTGCGCATCCAGCCGCGCCTTCATGAGCGGAGGCAATGTGAAGAGCTGCTTGACGTTCTTGTGCCTCGCTTTTGGCCGTGCCATTTTCCTCCCTCCCGATTGTCCCGGTATTTGTTCCGTTTAAGTATATATCACAGAAATATAATGATCAAATTAAAAACGATATTCATATATAACAAATGGACCGGCTTCGCCCGGCTGTGTAAAGGGCAGGAGGCGGAATGGGATGAAGCATGAACGCACGACCATCCAACGAAAACAGGGGCGGCCGATCACCATGTGCCGAACGCCTCCGGAAAGCGGACAGAAATTGCGATCCACATCGACAAGACGGCGGTCGTAATGCTGATTCGCAGAAAGAATCGGAAGCGAAGGGAGAATTTTTCCGTTCAAGAACCGGATCAACAGACAGCGGCTGAGGAAAAGCGGTCGGCCCGTTCAGGTGAACTTCGCCAAAGCGCTCGGAAAAGTTGTTTGAGCGGAGGGAAAAAATCACCCTTCCTGCCCGAGCGGGAAAACCAAAAAATGCGACCCGAAAGGTCGCGGGCGGCGATCAATCTGATTCACACGGAAAAATGTCCTGCCCGGGGCTTCAATCGTTTTTGGAAATCTCCCCCTCCGCGAGGGGATCGGACATCTCCCCTTTTTGGACCAGCTCTTTGCGGATCTCGTCAAGGGCTCCCTTGCCGAGCTCCTTTTCGATGATTTGTTCAAAAGCCTCTCTGCCGACCATGGAAATGGTGTAGTTGATGACGCCGTTGGTTTCGTTTGTTTTTTTCTCCGCGATCCGCCGAAGGGCCTCGTGCATTTCCTTGGGGACCGCGATGATCATCCGTTGAACCTCCCTCTTGCGGGGGTTCTTCGGCCTCGCCATGGAATCCCTCCTCGGGGTTATCCATAAAACATCTTTGTGATGATTTATTTCAATCCCATGATATCCTCAAAATCATCAGCCGCAAACACGGCCGGAGGAAAGCCGGTGGCTGACAAGTCCGGCTGGACAGCGCCAATCGCGGACAGCAATGACCGCTCTAACACCAGGCGGCCGCATTCCCAGCCATGGTGCAGGAAGCCCCTTCCGGCTCCGAAAGCGGGGAAGCGGGCGACAACGGGGCGCCCCCCATCGGCGGACAGGCTACTTCGGCTCCAACAGCGCACAGCACTCCACGTGCCCCGTCTGAGGGAACATGTCCACCGGCTGCACTTCCCGGACCCTGTACCCCAGCTCGGACAGATATTTCGCATCGCGGGCGAGGGTGGCGGGATTGCAGGACACATAGACGATTCTTCCGGGCTTCATGGAGGCCGCGGTCTCCAAAAGCGCGGGATCGCATCCCTTCCGCGGCGGATCGAGCACGATGACGTCCGGTCTGATCCCCTCGCGGTGCCAGCGGGGCATCACCTCTTCGGCCGCCCCCTCTTCAAAGGTGACGTGGCCCATGCCGTTGAGGGCGGCGTTTTGTTTGGCGTCCCGGATCGCCGCGCCGACGACGTCCACGCCGTAGACGCGCTTGGCGCGACGGGCGAGATAAAGGGCGATGGTTCCGATGCCGCAATAGGCATCGATCACGGTTTCGACGCCGGTCAGGGCGGCGTATTTCGCCACCTGATCGTACAAAACCTTGGTCTGGACCGGATTGACCTGAAAAAAGGAGTTCGGGGAGATGGCGAACACCACGTCCCCGATCCGGTCATAGATGACTTTTCGTCCCCACAGCAACCGATTCTCCGGACCCAGGATCACATTGGTCCGTCTTGGGTTCACATTTTGGACGACGGATTTCAGCCCGGGAATCTCCCTGCGCAATTCCTCCACCCATTGTTGCCGGCGGGGGAGATTCTCCCCGTTCGTCACCAACACCACCATGCACTCCCCGGTATGAAAGCCCGTCCGCACCATCACGTGGCGCAAAATCCCGCAGTGATTCCGCTCGTCATAGATGGGGGTGTTCAGGCGCCGCGCCAGTTGTTTCACTTTACGGATCACCCGGTCGTTCAGCGGATGCTGGATCAGGCAGGCGTCCGTATCCACAATCCGGTGCGACTTGGGGGCGTAAAAACCGGCGACCACCTTTCCGCCCTCCATCCCGAAGGGAACCTGGGCTTTGTTTCGATAACCCCAGGGATGATCCATCCCGATCACGGGATGGATCATCACTTCCTCCATCCGTCCGATCCGGAAAAAGCTGTCGCGCACCTGCCTTTCTTTCATCCGCAACTGCTCGGCGTAGGACACATGCTGCAGCTGACATCCCCCGCACTTGCCGAAAACGCCGCAGGGAGGCGCGGAGCGCTCCGGAGACGGCCGAATCACTTCCACCATCCGGGCGCGGCCATGGTTTTTCTTCACCGCCTCCACTTGCGCCAAAACCCGTTCCCCGAGGACGGCAAAGGGAACAAACAGGGTAAAACCTTCGTATTTCCCCACCCCTTCACCGGAGTGGCTGTAACCGGTGATCGTCAGTTCAACTTTCTGTCCCGTCTGCACAGGCTGTTTTTCCATATCCGACTCCCTCTTTTGGCGAAAAAGGCCCCGCTTGCTCGGCAGCGAGGCTTCCCTTCAAGTTCACCTCGTCGCTGGACGCCGTGGACCGGGCCCGGAAGAGGTGATGAAAACGTTTCCGAAGCTCCGAAGCCCCGCGGCTCACCGCCGCTGTTTTTGCCTTTGGCGCCAGCGGTTCACCTTGGCGATCGTGCCGCATGCCCTGCCTTCGGGTCCGTCGGCATTCATGCTGCACCAAACCTTGCTTTTGTTTCGGGTGTTGTCATAAAAAACCCAACGACAGTCCGGACAAGCCTTGAACCGCTCCCACTTGCCCTCGGACACGGCCTCCACGGCCAAAGCCAGCAATTCTCCGCAGAGGCTCCCGCCCCCCCTGTAATGCACCCGTCCGTTCCGGATGCAAGCCGTCACAGGATATTTTTCCAGCCACCGGTTGAGAAACGTCGCATCGCCCTTTCCCAGATGGTTGCGCAAGTCTTCCCGGAGACGCACCACTTCCTCTTTCGGTTCCGCGGCGATATCGGGGCCGAAATGGGCATCCCGGAACGAGCGGACATCTTCGTCTTCCCGAAGATGATCCGTCGCCACCCTCGTGTCGTTGGGGATTCGCCAGGTATTCAGAAAAGCGCGGAGAACTTCGAGCCGGCCCGGGGCCTGCTGATTTTTTTGCGCGGGTTTCCGGGCTCCTTCCCGGGAATTCATGGTTTCCACCCACATTCGAAGAGGCTTCATCGGCAGGAATATTATAACACAGTCGGCTCGGGCATCCCCTCGTCTCCGGCGACGTTGCCGCGCGCGACGCTTCCGCCTCCGCCCCCCAAACGCCGCCGCAGGTTGTAAACCACTAAAATAAAATAGATGGTTGCGCCTGGGAGGGATCTGCAGTAAAATGTGATCAGTCGATGATTAACCATCAAAATAAAATTGACGGTTACAAGGAGGCGAATCGTGGGTCCTTTCCACCTGTTCCGAAGCAGCATCAGCCTGCTGCTCTGGTCCGCCCTGGTCCTTGGTGCCGCCAAATTTTCCGTCACCGCGTTCCTCGCGGTCTATTTGTCCCAAATCCTCCGGCTTCCCGCTTGGCAGACAGGCACGATCCTCAGCACCGCCCTGATCGTCAATTACGCCCTGCCCGCCTTTTCGGGAGCGGTGACGGACCGAATCGGATACCGGACTGCCATGGCCCTGGGGTGCGGTTTCATCGGCGCCGGCTATTCCCTCTTCGCCCTGTCCGGGATCTTTCCGCTTCTGGTGCTGGCCGCCTTTTTCGTCGGGCTGGGGAGCGCCCTGTTTGATCCCTCCCTCCGGGCGGCGCTGGGACACTTGCCTAAAGCCCTGAGAAAAAGGGCCTTCACCGGTCTGAACCTGGCCCTGAACGGCGGTGCGGTGCTGGGAGCGGGGCTGGGCGGCGGAGCCGTCTCTCTGTTCAATGAAAAAAGCCCCCTGATCATCGGGGCCCTGTTGAGCTTGGCACTCGCGGCATCATTCCTGATGTTGGGAACCCATCTTCCCGGCGGTTCCCCTTCGGGGCGCCTCCGCCAAACGATCCGCAACGTGTTTTCCAATCGGCGCTTTCTTCGGTTTTCGCTCACCATGAGCCTGTATTGGATGATGTATGCCCAACTGACGGTGGCATTTCCCCTTCAGATGTTCCATCTCACCCGGGACAGCCGGTGGAGCGGCCTGATCATCCTGACCAACGGGCTCTTCGCCCTCCTCTTCATGTTTCTTGTCCGCCGCCGGCTGGAGCAAACCGTCTCCCTCGAACGGATCCGGATCGGCTTTGCGATCACGGCCGCGGGTCTGGCTGCGGTTCCCCTTCAGGCATCGGCCCCTTGGGTAATCCTCTGTGTGCTGCTCTTCACTATCGGAGAAACCTTCGCCCTGCCGGGGATGGACATCGCCGTGGCGGAATTCAGCCGATCCAGAGACACGGCAGCCCATTACGGCGTCTTTGAGCTCTCTTTCGCCCTGGGAGGCTCCCTGGGAAGCTATATGGGAGCCGTTTGGATGGAGCGCTGGGGGGAAACTGCCTGGCCGTGGATTCTCCTCAGTCTGCCGGGAATCGCAGGATTTTTCCTGATGCACTATCTGGTGCGCGATCTGAGAGAAAACCCGGGCGGGCAGAATCTTTCCCTGCGTGCGGCGACCCGCCGCAGGTTTTTCCCATAAAATCAGGCGGAGTCCTCCCGCCGGCCGCTCCCGGTGCAAGGGGGCCCGTGCGCAGAGGTCTCCGCCCGCTCGCATCTATCCGCCCGGTTCACATCACCGGCTGCTCCTCCAGTGCCTCCCGCACGGTAGAGGTGATCCATTCGGACACGAGAGGATGGGGCAGATATGTCCGCCCGGAATAGACGTAGGGAATCCCCTCCAGCCGGGAGGGAATCACCTTCCGGGTGAAATAGCCTTCGCTCAGAAACAGGGGAACCACCAGCAACCGGTATTTCCGGGCGAGATCCTCCGCCCGCCCGCGCAGGTTGTCCGGGTGAAAGGTGGCGCTGGAAACCCCGGCAAATCCCGCCTCCCGCTGAATCTGAACAGCCAGGCGGTCCATCGCCCGTTCCCATTCTTTCCGCAAAACGGGGGTTTCATTGCCGTGCCCGACCAACAAAACCCATTCGTCCTGCGGATCGGCGCTGAGTTCCCTCGCCCGTTCCGTCAAAATCCGGGCGATAAACGGGTGGTCGTCCATCGGGCGGCAAAACCGCACCCGGGCATCAAACTCGATGGGCGTCACATCCACTTCGACGGGCCAGGGCGGCTCCACGCCCAGCATCCGGGCGATTTCAGCGATATGGGCGCTGCCGGAGGAAACGAAGAGCGGAACGGCCACAATCTCCTCCACTCCCTGTGCCTCCAGAGATCGGATGGCGTCGGGAATCGCCCGTCCCTCCACCATTTCCAAAAAACCGACAGCGACCGGCATTTCCACATCCACCCGTTCGACGGCGTCGTCCACCATCGCCACCCATTCGGATTTGCTGGAACCGTGAGCTATGACCAGCGCACCCCGTTTCCTCATCGTCTCACCTCGTTCTCTGCTGTTCTCCCCATTATATCACCTGAACAAAATTCTTCCTGGGAAGATTTTGTGACATTCCCTCCGCTAGCGCGAGAGCCGCCGAACCGCCTGCCAGGCAAAAAAGGCGAAGAAGAGACTGACGAAACCGCTGAGGACGTTGGGCTCCCCCATGAAAAAAAACTGCATTCCCGCGTTGGCCAACAGAAGAAGGATGAGCAAATGGTACACCCATCGATGGAAGGGGTTTCCGCTCAGCTCGAAATAGGTGACAAACAGATAGAGCGCGATCAAGTACAAGTGGACCGAATAAGCCGGTTCCGCGGCGAGATACAGGGTTCCCCAAACAAGCATGAGGATAATCAGAATGCGGTAAAAGATCAGCAAACCTTACACCCCATTTGACCGAATTGAACATGACAAACGCCGTCCGGCAAGAACCGGCGGCAGACATCCCACATCAACGCGAGGGAGGCGGGTGCACCGTCCGCCCCTCGCCGAAAGGCGGAACGAAGCGGCCCTTCTCCTGGGCAGCCTTTTCGATCCCGAAAGAAAAAGAAATGCCCGGATATTTATCATACCATGTTTGTCCCCCGATGAAAAAAGGAAGCGAAGCCAAAAAAACGGCCACCTCCGCGGGAGCATGCGGTCGGAGGTGGCGTAAAGCGGGTTGCGGGAGGGAAGATTGGGGAACTGTTTCACTGCCCGATCTGTTCCCGGATCAGCCGGTTGACGATCTGCGGATTGGCTTTTCCCCGGGTGGCCTTCATCACCTGGCCGACGAGATAACCGAGGGCGCGATCCTTTCCGTTTTTGAAATCGGTGACCGACTGAGGATTTTCTTCGATCACCCGGGCGACGATCTTTGCCAGTTCCCCTTCGTCGCTGATCTGCACCCAGCCCTTTTCCTTCACGATTCTTTCCGGATCGCCGCCCTTCTCCACCAGTTCCTTAAACACGTTTTTGGCGATCTTGGTGCTGATCGTTCCCTTCTGGATCAGGCCGAGCATCCCCGCCAGGCCCGCGGGGGTGATCCGGGTCTCCTTGAGCTCCTTGCCGGTGGCGTTCAGGTAACCGAGGAGCTCGCCGGTAATCCAGTTGGCGGCTCCCTTCGGATCCGCGCCCGCCTGCACCGCTCCGTCAAAAAAGTCGGCGATCGCCTTGACGGCCGTGAGCAATCCCGCATCGTAGGCGGAAAGGCCGTATTCCCGCATGTAACGATCCCGGCGGGCGTCGGGAAGTTCGGGAATGGAGGACCTAACCCGCTCTTTCCACTCCTCGTCGATGTGCAGGCGAACCAGATCCGGCTCCGGGAAATAGCGGTAATCGTGGGCCTCCTCCTTGCTGCGCATCTGCTTGGTCCGGCCCTCGTCCTCCAGCCAGCGCAGGGTGGCCTGTTCCACCTTTCCCCCCGAATCGAGCACTTCCCGCTGGCGCCGCTCCTCGTACTCCAAGGCCCGCTCCACATTGCGGAAAGAGTTGAGATTCTTCAGCTCCGTCTTCGTCCCGAAGGAACTGCTTCCGACGGGCCGCAGGCTGATGTTGGCGTCGCAGCGGAGAGAACCTTCCTCCATTTTCACATCGGAGACTTCGCAGTACTGCATGATCGCCTTCAATTTTTCCAGATAAGCCCGGGCCTCCGCCGGGGAACGGAGGTCCGGTTCGGAAACAATCTCGATCAGGGGCACGCCGACCCGGTTGTAATCCACCAGGGAACCGTCCCCGTTTTCGGAGTGGATCAGCTTCCCCGCATCCTCCTCCAGATGGACGCGGGTGATGCCGATTCTCTTCCGCTTCCCGTCCACGTCGATTTCGATCCAGCCGCCGGTTCCGATCGGCTGATCGTACTGGGAAATCTGATACGCCTTGGGCAAATCCGGATAGAAGTAATTTTTCCGGTCAAATTTGCTGTATTCGGCGATGCGGCAATTCAAAGCCATGGCCGCTTTCATGGCGTATTCCACCGCCTGCCGGTTCAACACCGGCAAAACGCCGGGATGCCCCAGACAGATGGGACAGGTGTGCGTGTTGGGCGGCGCGCCGAACTCCGTCGAACAGCCGCAAAAGATTTTGCTTTTCGTGGAGAGTTCCACGTGCACTTCCAATCCGATTACCGTTTCATAGGCGGTCACGAACGCTCACCTCCCAACGGGGGTTCGGGAAGGGGCCCGGCCTGTTGCTCATAGGCATGGGCCACCCGCAGAACCGTCTCCTCGTCAAAGGGGCGGCCGATCACCTGCAGACCGACGGGCAGCCCCCCGCTCAAGCCGCAGGGAACGCTGATCGCGGGCAACCCGGCCAGGTTGACCGGAATGGTGCAGATGTCGTTCAGATACATGGTCAGCGGATCATCCACCTTTTCACCGATGCGGAAGGCGGTGGTCGGGGTGGTCGGTCCGATCACCACGTCGTACTTTTCAAAGATCTGGTCGAAATCGCGCTTGATGAGGGTCCGCACCTTCTGGGCCTTCAGGTAATAGGCGTCGTAATAGCCGGAGCTGAGGGCGTAGGTGCCCAGCATGATCCTCCGCTTCACCTCCGGCCCGAAACCGACGCTGCGGGTGTTGTAATACAACTCCGTCAGGTTGTCCGCGGGCGCGCGGAC
The DNA here is from genome assembly GCF_900113175.1 of Planifilum fulgidum. Taxonomy (NCBI): domain Bacteria; kingdom Bacillati; phylum Bacillota; class Bacilli; order Caryophanales; family Thermoactinomycetaceae; genus Planifilum; species Planifilum fulgidum. The sequence goes on from NZ_FOOK01000025.1 coordinate 47,523, forward strand.
TCCGTACCGGATTCCGTCGTAACGGGCCAGGTTGGAGGAAGCCTCCGCGGGGGCCAGCAGGTAGTATGTCTCCACCGCATAGCGGATGTGGGGCAGGGAAACCTCTTCACATACCGCTCCCATCCCCTCCAGCACCCGAAGCGCCTCAAGCACCCTCTCCCGGACGCCGGGTTCGATTCCATCCCCCATCAATTCCCGGGGAACGGCCACTTTCAGCCCCTTCACTTCCCCGGTCAGGGCTGACAGGTAATCCGGAACCTCCACGTCGGCGGAGGTGGAATCCATGGGATCATGCCCGGAAATCACCTGCAACACGTAGGCGGCGTCCTCCACACTCTTCGTCAGCGGTCCGATCTGATCCAGCGAAGAGGCAAAGGCGACGAGACCGAAGCGGGAAACGCGCCCGTAGGTGGGCTTCAGGCCGACCACGCCGCAGAAGGCGGCCGGCTGCCGGATCGAGCCCCCCGTGTCCGATCCCAGGGCAAAGAAAACTTCTCCCGCGGCCACCGCGGCGGCGGAACCTCCGCTGGATCCCCCCGGCACCCGTTCCAGATCCCAGGGGTTGCGCGTCAGATGAAATCCCGAGTTTTCCGTGGAGGAACCCATGGCAAACTCGTCCATGTTCGTCTTTCCGACGGGAATCGCCTGGGCGGCCCGCAGTTTTTTCATGACCGTCGCGTCGTAAATCGGGATGTAGTTGGCCAGGATTTTGCTGGCGCAGGTGGTGAGCAATCCCTCGGTGCAGATATTATCCTTGATGCCTGCCGGAATGGCGGCCAGAAGTCCCCGCTCTCCGCCCTCCGCCAGCTGTTTGTCCAGCTCCTCCGCCCGGGCGCGCGCCCCTTCCCGGTCCACCGTGATAAAGGCGCCCACGCGGTCTTCCACTTCGTCGATCCGTCTCAGGGAAAGGTCCACCAGTTCCCTGGCGGAGCAGTCCCCTTCCGCCAGGCGCTTATGTATCTCCTTGAGCGACTTTTTGAGCAGCGACATCGTATCCCCCCTTTTATTCCTCAAATACCGGAGGCACCCGGAACAAGCCGTCCTTCTGCTCCGGCGCATTGACCAGCACCTTGTCCCGCGGCCAAGAGGGCCGCACCTCATCCTCCCGGAGCACATTGGCCATCGGCAAGACGTGGCTGGTCGGCTCCACGTCTTCCGTGTCCAGCTCGTTCAATTTCTCCACAAAGCGGAGAATATCATTCAGCTGAACCGTAAAGCGTTCCACTTCTTCCTGGTTGAGCGACAACCGCGCCAACCGGGCGACATGTTGCACCTGTTCCTTCGAAATCGACACGGACCTGTCCCTCCTTCCGCGATGTCATGCGAAAACGCGCGTCTTCTCCCGCTGCCTTCCTATGACAGTATAGCACAAACGGGGCGGCTCAACCCCTCTGCCCCACAGGTTTCACAGGCTCCGCCCGTAAGCTCGGCGATGATCCGAACAACGGCGAAACCTTTTTCTTTCAGGAAGATAAAGCGGCAATCCCATCGGTTGAAAACAAAAGAGCACCCGCATGGGGTGCTCAACGGGCTCCGCGGATCATCCGAGGGCATCGAAATCAGTCACTGTATTCTGACGAGAACGACTAGATACGGGAAATCCCCGAGGGGGTCTTCAACCCCGGGACGGGCGGAGTTTCAACAAGGCCATGCCCGCCGCCATGATCAGACTGCCCACCAAAGACATCAGCGGATAGGTAGTGGCGGTTTTCGGCAATTCTCCGCCTTCATCCTCGGAATCGGACTGATCAGACTGTCCGGACTTGGGCAACTCGGAACCCCCCTTGGCCGGAGATTCCGGAAGTTCGGGCTCTTGCACGGGTTGCTCGTCGGAATTCCCCGGCTCCTCAGGATCTTCCGGTCCGGGAGTAGGAGGATGGCCGGGACCGTCACCGGGATCGCCGGGACCGTCACCGGGATCGCCGGGACCGTCACCGGGATCGCCGGGACCGTCACCGGGACCGCCGGGACCGTCACCGGGACCGCCGGGACCGTCACCGGGATCGCCGGGACCGTCACCGGGACCGCCGGGACCGTCACCGGGATCGCCGGGACCGTCACCGGGACCGCCGGGACCGTCACCGGGACCGCCGGGACCGTCACCGGGATCGCCGGGACCGTCACCGGGATCGCCGGGACCGTCACCGGGATCGCCGGAGCCGTCACCGGGACCGCCGGAACCCCCTTCATCAGGATTATCAATGTTACCGGGATCTTCAATGGGGTCCGGATTCAGCCCGCCCCCCGAATTGTCCGAGTCTTCGTCCTCCCCGTCGGACGGGGTGTTGATCCTGATATCCAACTCTGCCAAGCCCAAATCCACGTCCACTTCCACTCCGGCTTCCTCAGCCGGTTCCTCCGACTCCGCCGGATTGGCAAAAGCCGTCGGAATGGCCATAAAGGCGGTGCCGAAAAACAGAGCAAAGGCAGCCAACAGCGATTTCTGTTTCAACCGCTCGATTACCTCCTCGCTTTATGGGCTGCCCTCGAAACCATCCGCGGAAAATGGGATGAAGAGACGGATGGGATCTGCCTCACCCGGAAAACGGTCGGGCAAATCCATCCGTCGGGCAAGCGAAGGTCCGCTTCATCGATGGGGTTTCGGGAGGTCCCCCGCGGCGTCGCCGGGAAACAGCGCAAACGGATCCTTTGCCCGCTTTTCCCGGGATACAGCCAACGGAAGTCCTGCCAAGGCTCCGGTCCGCCGATCCCGGAAACGGATCAGCTCCGGGAAGGACGAACCCTCAACAGCGCCAAACCGGCCGCCATGACCAGCCCGCCCAAAAGCAACATCATCGGATAGGGCGTGGCGGTCTTCGGCAGCTGTCCGCCGTTGCCGGAAGCAGCATTGTTGACGGAAGCGGCATGGCCGGAAGCATTGCCGGATGCCGCGGATTTAGTGCCCCTTCAGGCAACCTTGATCTTGTTTTGTTCTTTTAAGATGGCTTCGTGATGTTTGTTTTTGTTGCGCCAACGGATGTATGCTTGGATGGCTTTAGCCAATTCATCATGAGATGAATAATTGCTTCCTTCGAAAACGAACTTGCGAAGCGGGCCAAAATGACATTCAATCCGGTTTAACCAAGATGCATATGTCGGCGTATAGATCAACTCCACGTTGTTTTCACGGGCCCAAGTCTTGACTTTCTTATGGTGGTGAGGGGAAAAGTTGTCCAGCACAATGTACAACCGCTCACTCCGATGATAACGGCGACGCAACACCTTC
>NZ_FOOK01000026.1 GCF_900113175.1 Planifilum fulgidum
TGGGCGCTGTCCAGATACAGACCGATCGGCACCCCGTTTCCATCCGATACCATCATGACCTTGGTTCCCTTGCCCACCTTGGTTTTTCCAATCCCGTCTCCCCTTTTTTGGCGGGAACAAATCGACCGTCAAGAAAAGCTTGAGCCCATTCGATTTTTTCTTCCGCATCCATTCGACTTAACAGAGCACGCCAAATCCGCTCCCACGTCCCGTTTTCCGACCATTGCTTCAATCGCCGCCAACAGGTGGTGGGAGAACCATATTGTCGAGGCATGTCCGCCCAAGTACAACCCGTTTTTAACACGTACAGAATTCCGTTCAGGGTTTTTCTCGGATCGGCGGGCGGTCGTCCGGGTCCCGGTTTGGGTTTGGGAAGCAGCGGCTCAATCACAGCCCATTGTTCGTCTGTCAGCTCATGTCTCGTACTCATGCTTCCATTTTACATTGGTAGATCATGTTTTTGAAATAGCTTGTAAACGACTGGACAAATAGCTTTGCAACTGATTCCTGTCCCGCTATTGACCCCGCCGGACCGCTTCGGCGGGCTGGCGGGCTTATTCTTTCGGCGGGCTTATTCCTTATTCTTTGGTTAAAAAACGTTCGTTTCTGGACCGTTTCCCCGAAACTTTTCCCCCTTGGCCTCTCCGATCCCTTCTCTGCCTTTTTTGATTGTAATATTGGATTAAAATCATAAGTCGGATCTCAAGGATGACGACCGAGTAGCGTTGTACAGGAAATTGGAATCGCCATTACGAAAGCGAGCTTGATTACGTTTCACAAATTTAACGATGCGATCAGCAAGGACGAGGAAAAAGGGATCACAGACAAAAAGGGTTGAGATCCTTGGCGTAAAAATTGTAGAGTGGGCAAAGGGCAATGGGAATGACCTAGGTGGGGAGACAACCCTAAAATGCTGGGGGCCAAAAGATGCACCAGGAATTTCAGCTCGTCCACAGTTACGCCCTTCACCAGTATTTCCCTCAGGATCTCCTCCGTTATTTTTAAAGTCTTCGAATATATGATATGGTATTGAGCTATTCAAATCGCCACGATTGGAAGGGATTCTAACCGAGGTGTTTTGAGAGTGGCTCTTCTCCAATTTAACTGAAAGGAGTTTTTAAAGCCGTAAAAAAGAGACGACCTTTCTACATACCATTCACAACGGAAAGCCTTTCTTCCTATTTTATGTGTGAAGGAACATGAAGGAACCAAGAGCCGTCGCACCTCCGGAACTGTCAGAGGAATCACAGTCCCCGGCTTCGTTTCAAAGCGGGAAACTCTGGAAGGCCCCGTTTTTTTCGGAGGTCCAACGGGATTCCCTGTACCCGCATACGGTTAAATAGTTTCCCCCTGAAAAACGCAGTCAAAAGGAAAAAGAATGTTCGGGAAGTCTCCGACAGCCTCCATTGCTCTCGTTCAAAAGTTGAGGGAAGAAAAAATCCTCAAGCACCGCAAACTTCGGACGGACAATACGGTGATGGAAGCGGACATCCATCACCCGACCGATGCCGGCCTCTTACAGGACGGGGTAAAAGAGATCACCCGAACGGTCCGAAAGATCAAAAAACAGTGTCTCATGCCGTGGAAGGATTTCAAGACCGAACCCGGGAAGTTAAGGAGCACCTCTTTTCCATGACCAAGGTGCTTCGCCGCCGCTGACGCGAGTCCTGGGAAGAAGTGAACCGGATCACCCAAAAAGTGATCGAAGTGACGGAAGCGGTTTGTTCCCAGGTACGGAAGGTGCTGGAGAAAGCCAAGGACAAGGCCCAAGCCCAACGACAACACCTGAAGGAAGCCATCGAACGGACCGGTCGACTGCTGGACCAGGGCCAAACAGGTGGTGTCAAGGAACCGGATCATTCCGGACCGTATGGGTAAGTTTCCATAACCCGGACGCTCGGCCGATCAAGAAGGGGAAACTCTCCAAAACCACGGAATTCAGCTACAAAGTGGATTGACGAAATGGAAAGCGGGTTTATCATCGGATACGAGGTGTACCAAGGCAACCCTTCTGATGAGGCGGTGCTTCTTTCTGCTGTGGAAAATCACCGAGACCTTTTCGGCTCTCTTCCCCATGCGGTCGCTACGGATCGAGGGTTTTTCAGTCAGAAAAACAAAGAGCAGCTGACGGAGATAGGGGTTCGTATGTCAGCGTTCCTCGACGGGGAAAAAAGAGTAAGCAGCGAACCGAATACGAACGGCAACCCTGGTTTCAAAACCTGAAGCGTTTCCGTGCAGGAGGAGAAGCGAAGATCAGCCTTCTGAAACGGAAGTACGGACTTTCCCGCAGTCGGTTTCGGGGGTATGAGGGCTCCAAAGCGTGGGCCGGAATGGGAATCATGGCCCATAATTCGAGAAAAGCGGCAATGATGCGGGCGTCATAATGGAAACAGGGAGAGAACGGATCGGACATTCCGTTCTCCTCCCCTCTTTTGCTATCAAAAGGTCCCCGATTTGCGGACTTTTTCAGGGGAAACTAATTAAGTAAAATTACTAACCCCGCCTACATAGAGACGGGGTTTGACCACATTGACCACATTTTTGACCACACACTTATGTTAACTAGGGTGAACTAGGGTTAATGTGAGTAGCGAAAAACCCTTTAAAATCCGCACTTTAGTAGTTTAGAATGAACTTAGATTATCGGGAGTATCTTCCGGAACGAAAAAATATGCTATAATCGTAGAGGGAATGTGCGTTCGCACCCGAGGAGGAAACAGTGTGAAAATCATCGGGATCGATCCCGGCATCGCCATTGTGGGTTACGGCGTGCTGGAACAGCGGGGAAACCGCTTGATTCCCCTCGATTACGGCTGCATCCGGACGGAGGCGAATCTGTCCGTCCCGGCCCGTTTGAAGCGGATTTACGATGAGGCGCGGTCTCTTTTTCGGGAATACAGTCCGGACGTGGTGGCGGTGGAGAAACTTTTCTTCAATCGAAATGTGACCACCGCCTTTACCGTGGGGCAGGCGCGGGGCGTCCTGTTGCTGGCGTCGGAAGAAGCGGGGGTGCCGGTGACCGAATATACGCCGCTGCAGGTGAAAATGGCCGTCGTGGGCTACGGCCAGGCGGAGAAGCGGCAGGTGCAGGAAATGGTCCGGCTGCTTCTGTCCCTGTCCGAGGTCCCGAAGCCGGACGATGCGGCGGATGCCTTGGCCATCGCCATCTGCCAGGCCCATTCGACCGGGTTGAAGAGGTTGGAAAGGGGAGGATGGGCGTGATCGAATTTGTGGAAGGCGAGGTGGTTTGGGCCGGACCCCATTATCTGGTGATCCGGGAAGGCGGAATCGGTTACCGGGTGGTGTGTCCCCGTCCCTATCTGTGGGATGAGGGGAAACGCGTCCGCCTGTACACGCATCCGGTCATCCGGGAGGACGGCTGGACCCTGTACGGTTTTCCCGACCGAATTGAGCGGGATCTGTTTTCCCTGCTGTTGGAGGTGTCGGGGATCGGGCCCAAGGCGGGACTGGCCATCCTTGCCCAGGGGACGGTGGGTGAGGTGGTGGGCGCCATCCGGAGGGAAGACTTCCATTTTCTCACGCGCTTCCCGGGCATCGGGAAGAAGACGGCTCAGCGCATCGTCCTCGACTTGAAGGACAAGCTGAGGGATTTTGACGCCCCTGCCGCCGGGGAGGATGTCTCTTCCGCCGGGCCGGAATGGACGGCTTCCGGGGCCGCCGGCGAGGCGATTGAAGCCCTGATGGCCCTGGGATATAATGAGAAGGAAGCCAGCGAGGCCGTTCGGGAAGCCCGGAAGCGGCTGGGAGATGCCGAACCGGCTCTCGATGAGTGGATCCGTCAGGCGCTCCAGGTATCCGCCAAACGGCTGGGAGGGGGGATGTAGCGTGGAGGAACGGATCATCTCCGCCCGTCAATCGGCGGAAGACGCGATGGAGGTCAGCCTGCGCCCCCGATACCTGCATGAATACATCGGTCAATCCCGGGTGAAGGAAAACCTGAAGGTATACATAGAGGCGGCCAAGATGCGGAGGGAGGCCCTGGATCACGTTCTGCTGCACGGCCCTCCGGGGCTGGGGAAGACGACGCTGTCCACCATTATCGCCAACGAATTGGGGGTTCAGATCCGGACCACCTCCGGCCCGGCCATTGAACGCCCCGGGGATTTGGCGGCCATTCTGACCAACCTGCAGCCGGGGGATCTTCTGTTCATCGACGAGATCCACCGCCTGCACCGGTCGGTGGAAGAGGTTCTCTATTCGGCGATGGAGGATTTCGCCCTGGATATCGTCATCGGCAAGGGTCCCAGCGCCCGATCGATCCGGCTGGATCTTCCCCCCTTCACCCTGGTGGGGGCGACGACCCGGGCGGGGGCCCTTTCATCCCCCCTCAGGGACCGGTTCGGCGTGGTGTGCCGCCTGGAATATTACACGGTGGAGGAATTGACGCAGATCGTCCTCCGGACCGCCGAGCTGCTCGGGATGCCCATCCGGACGGAAGGCGCCCGGGAAATCGCCGTCCGGTCCCGGGGCACCCCCCGCGTGGCCAACCGGTTGCTCAAACGGGTCCGCGATTTCGTCCAGGTGAAGGGGGACGATGTGATCACGCTGGAAGCGGCCCGGGACGCATTGGACCGGATCCAAGTGGATAAAATGGGATTGGACCAGGTGGACCACAAGCTGTTGATGTCCATCATGGAAAAGTTCCGCGGCGGACCGGTCGGACTGGAGACGATTGCCGCCACGATCGGAGAGGAAGCCCAGACGGTGGAGGATGTGTACGAACCTTACCTGATGCAGATCGGCTTTCTGGAAAGGACCCCCCGCGGGCGCGTGGTCACCCCCCGTTGTTATCAACACTTCGGGATGGAGATGCCAAGATGAACCAGTTTCCGAAATTCCTGATCGTCACCGGCGTGGTCCTCGTGGTGATCGGCTTGCTGTGGCAGGTGGGCGGACGCTTTCTTCATCTCGGCCGCCTGCCGGGGGATATCGTGATCGAAAAGGAAAACTTCCGTTTCTATTTTCCCATCGTCACGAGCCTTCTCTTGAGCGTCGTGCTCTCTTTGGCGCTTTATCTCCTCCGTTTTTTCCGGTAAACTGGTGATATCCCTTTCAGGTTTGCGGATGACTGCCTGGCGGGCGGCGCCTGGACCGATATTTGTTACCGGGGGCAGTCTTTTTTTGCCCTCGATGACGGGAGAGGTTGCATGCATGGATGTGTCCGAGTTCGATTTTCATCTGCCTGAGGAGTTGATCGCCCAATCGCCGCCGCCCCGCCGCACCGACTCCCGGCTCATGGTGCTGCACAGGGAGACCGGGGAGCTGGAACACCGGCGCTTTTCCGATCTGACCGAGTATCTGCGGCCGGGGGACGTGCTGGTCATCAACGACACCCGCGTCCGTCCGGCCCGGTTGATCGGGATGAAAAAGGAGACCGGCGGCCGCGTCGAGATTCTGCTGTTGAAACCGCTGGGAGAGGATCGGTGGGAGGTATTGGCCAAGCCGGCCCGGCGGCTGAAACCGGGGAGCACGCTCCTGTTCGGAAACGGGGAGCTTCAGGCGGTGGTGGAAGGGGAATCCGGCGTGGCGGGGGGGCGGATCGTCCGTCTCCGCTACGAGGGGAAGGATCTGGAGGCGCTGTTGGATCGGCTCGGGGAAATGCCCCTGCCGCCCTATATCCGGAAGCGCCTCGATGACCCCGAGCGCTATCAGACGGTGTACGCGCGGGCGGTGGGTTCGGCGGCGGCCCCGACGGCCGGCTTGCATTTCACAACGGAACTGCTGGAGGAAATCCGGGGCAAAGGCGTGGACATCGCCTCGATCACCCTGCACGTGGGACTGGGGACTTTTCGCCCCGTCACCGCCGAACGGGTGGAGGATCACCGGATGCATGCGGAATACTATGAAGTGGGCGAGAAGGCCGCCGAGAAAATCCGCGCGGCCCGAAAGCGGGGCGGCCGCGTGGTGGCGGTCGGCACCACTTCGGTTCGCACCCTGGAAACCGTGGCCGGATTGCACGGAAGGATCGTTCCGGCCAAAGGCTGGACCGATATCTTCATTTATCCGGGATACCGGTTTCGGGTCGTGGATGCTTTGATCACCAACTTTCACCTTCCCCGTTCCACACTGCTCATGCTGGTGAGCGCATTTGCCTCTCGGCGGCGGATCCTGGCCGCCTATGAAGAGGCGGTGAAGTTGCGGTATCGTTTTTTCAGCTTCGGGGACGCCATGCTGATTCTTTGACGCGTCGGCGTCCAAAATGTCGTCGCGACAGGTTTAACCCGATCGGGTTGTAAGGTATAATGGTACAAGCGGGAGGCGCGGTTCTTGGCTGTTCGGTATGAATTGATCAAGGTGTGCAAGCAATCGGGAGCCCGCCTGGGGCGGCTCCACACTCCTCACGGAACCTTTGAGACCCCGATGTTCATGCCGGTGGGCACCCAGGCCACCGTGAAGACGATGAGCCCCGAGGAGCTGGAGGAGATCGGAAGCGGGATCATTCTGGCCAACACGTACCATCTGTACCTCCGCCCGGGGCACGAAATCGTCCGGGAGGCGGGGGGGCTGCACCGCTTCATGAACTGGAACCGCGGAATATTGACCGATAGCGGGGGGTTCCAGGTGTTCAGCCTCAGCCCGCTCCGGAAGATCACGGAAGAAGGGGTTTCCTTTCGGTCGCACATCAGCGGCGAACCGTTGTTTCTCAGCCCCGAGAAGTCGATAGAGGTTCAAAACGCCTTGGGTGCCGACATCATCATGGCTTTTGACGAATGTCCGCCCTATCCGGCGGAACGGGAATACGTCCGGGCTTCCCTGGAGAGGACCACCCGCTGGGCCGAGCGCTGCCTGAAAGCGCACCGCCGCCCGCAGGACCAGGCCCTCTTTGGGATCGTTCAGGGCGGGATGTACAAGGACCTGCGGGAACAGAGCGCCAAGCAGCTGGTGGCGATGGATTTTCCGGGGTATGCCGTGGGCGGGTTGAGCGTGGGGGAACCCAAGGAGTTGATGTACGAGATCCTCTCCCATACCACTCCGCTGCTTCCGGCGGATAAGCCCCGCTATCTGATGGGGGTGGGATCTCCCGATGCCCTGATCGAGGGAGTCATCCGCGGAATCGACATGTTTGACTGCGTGCTCCCCACCCGGATCGCCCGAAACGGCACCACCATGACCAGCCAGGGGCGATTGGTGGTGAGAAACGCCCGGTATGCCCGGGATTTTTCGCCCCTGGATCCGGAGTGCGATTGCTACACGTGCCGGCATTACACGCGGGCCTATATCCGCCATCTCATCAAAGCCGACGAGATTTTCGGCCTCCGACTGACCACGTATCACAACCTCTATTTTTTGACCCGCCTGATGGAGCGGATCCGGGAAGCGATCCGGAAGGACCGATTGCTCGACTTTCGGGACCAGTTTTTCGCCCGGTATTACGGCGAGGACCCGATCAAGGCTTTCTGATGACGAGATTTTCGCCTTTCCGGCTTTGAAAAATTCATAAAAAGGGGGAAGTCGCGTTGAACAGCGCGTTTTGGGCCCAACTGCTTCCATTTATTTTGGTGCTTGTCGTCTTCTGGTTTCTTATCATCCGTCCTCAGCAGAAAAGGCAGAAGGAAAGGAATGCCATGCTGCAATCCCTGAAGAAGGGGGACAAGGTGATCACGATCGGCGGATTGCACGGGACGATCACCGACCTGACCGAAGATCGCGTGACTCTGAAGGTGAACGACAACACCCGGCTGGTTTTTGAGCGGACGGCGGTCAACACGGTGATCCGTCCGGAGGAAGAAAACGAAGAGAAAAAAAAGTAAGCCGGGATACATAAGGATATCCCGGGACCCGCGCGTTGCGGGTCCTTTTTTGCTTAAAAGGAGGAATGTTCGGCGCGGGTCTTGTTCGCCGAGGAAAGAACCAGTTGACGCGTTCCCAGGGGATATTCGCTCAGCCGATAGGCCAGGCTCGTGGTGGTCGAGGCCAGCACGATGCCGGCGATCACATCGGCGTACCAGTGGATGCCCAGGTAGATGACGGAAAACAGGATGACGGCCGCGGAAACGGCGGCGATCCACGCCAAGCGGACGTTGCGGGATCTAAGGGCGATCGTCGCCAGGGTCAGGGAAATCGATGTGTGGAGGCTGGGAAAGGAGTTGTCCAATCCGGAAAAAAAGCGGTATTGCTCCTCAAAAAGCGGGTATGCCTTCAGATACAAGGGCGAAACCTCGGGATGTGTGTACCAGGCCTCATTGACCGGTACGAACAGGAAAAACGGGATGGCGATCACGTAATTGAGCCCGAGACCGTACAAGAGCGCATAGAGGGACCGCCGGTCCTGCTCGTGGTGATAGACGAACAGGGAGGCGAACATCATCACCGTGAAAACGATCACATAAAAGAAGGTCGTCACCCGGGTGAGCGCGTCATGCTCCAGCCATTTTTGCACCAGGGGAGTGATGTTTCCTTCAAACAGGTATATGTATTGGGTGAAATCCGGGGTGTTCAGATGGGATTCCACGATCAGTTCAAACTTGTTGAACAGGAGAATGAAAAGGGCGCCCAAAACGTGGGCGAGAAGAATCTTGCTCTTGATCAGATCCCTGCCGAAGTGAAGGATGACGGCGAGGGGATTTTTTTTCAAGGTGACGATCAAAACGAGAAAGAGGGTGACGAGACCTGTGATCAGAATGGAGACGACGGATTGAAACACAAAAAACCCTCCCACATCCGGTTTCCCCGAAAAAGAAATGCCCCGGAGGGACCAAACGGCGACTCTTCTAATTTTATTCCATCCGGGGGATAAAGGTAAACTCGCATTTCTTTGTTTCAGGGCCGATTGTCGGGGGAAAGGGGAGAATCCGGAGGGCGGAGGGGAATTTTTCGGTTTTCTCCTTCAATGGCTTGTTCCGACGCTATGCGCCGCGGGTGTTGACACCGAAAATGCCCCCAAGCGCTCCGAGGGAGAAGGCCCCGGCGGCAAAGAGGAAGGGATGGATCTGCATCGAGGCGTCATAGGCCAAAAACCCGATGAGGATGACAATCAACGCATATAGGCATCCGACGGATCCGCCGTACAGCCAGCCCCTTTCCCCGGCGCGCCGGCCGCTGATCCACCCGCCCCCCAACAGCGCCGCTCCGTTGATCCCATAGGTGAAATAGGGAAGATATCCTTCATCCACCGAAGCGTATCGCAAAAGGAAGGCCGCGAGCAGCGAACCGGCCAGCACCACCCCCCAAACGACCGCCAGACCGAAGAGCAGCGGGGAACCGGTTCTCCTCGGCGTCGATTCCGCTGATGGGTGTTTCACCGAAACCCCCTCCCGAATACGGTTTGTACATCCTATGATCGGAGGGGCTCGTTTATGCGGAGGGTAAAAACGGAGCGGGCTGGTCAAACTACGATGGTAGACGGGGAGAAAGGGGACGAAGTCGGATGGAATGGACCGAGGCGTTTTTTCGCACCCTGTTCATCTATTTTTTTGTCTTGATAGTGATGCGCCTGATGGGGAAGAGGGAGATCGGGAAATTATCCGTCTTTGATCTGGTGGTTTCCATCATGATCGCCGACCTGGCGGTGATTTCCATCGAAAACGGGGACCGGCCGCTGGTTCACGGGATTTTGCCCATCGCCACGCTGATGGTGACCCAAATCGGACTGTCCTATTTGTCTTTGAAGAACAGGACCATTCGGCATCTCGTCGACGGCAAGCCCGCGGTGCTGATCAAAAACGGCCGGATCCAGGTGAGGGAGATGGCCAGAAATCGATACAATCTGGATGATCTGATGGCGCAGCTCCGGGAAAAGGGCATCGACAATGTCGCCGACGTGGAATTTGCCATTCTGGAAACATCGGGAAAGCTGAGCGTCTTTCCCAAGGAGGGAAAGAAGCCGGTATCCAAGGAAGATCTTTTCCCGCTCCAAAGTGCCAAGCCCTCCCCAATGCCCGTCTTTCTGATCGTTGAAGGCCGGGTGGTGGAGGAGGGGCTGAAGCAGATTGGACGGGACCGCCTTTGGCTGGAGCAAGAGGTGCGGCGCAGGGGGCATCGCGGTGTCGAAGAGATTTTCCTCGCCACCATCGACAGTCGCGGCCGTCTCCATCTCGACGGCCGGGACGATGGGGGAAAGGGTGCGTCCGGGTCCGATTAACGGGGCAGCAGCCTCGCCAGCCATTCGCCGACGACGGGCAGGCGAAGGACATCCTCTTTTTTGACCAGGGAGAGCAAAAGCAGGGCTGTAAGATACGCCAGACCGCCGGCTGTCAGGGCCGTGAGCGCCCGCGGCAGCATCGGCGCATCGTGGAAGGCATAGATCCAGTGGACAACAGCCCCCATCCAGGCGACGGCCACACCCAGCTTTGCCCATTCCCGAAGGTGGATGGTGAAGGGAACAATGCGCAGGATCGTCAGGAAGTGAAGGACCGTCACAATGATGACGCCGCAGTTGATGGCAAGCGCCACGCCGTCGATCCCGAACCGGGGGTGCGAGGCCAGGGCGAAGATCAGCCCCGTTTTGATGAGGGTGCCGAAAATCGAATTGCGCATCGATTCCTTCGCCCGGTCCAATCCCTGCAACACGGCGGCCAGCGGACCCTGCAGGTAGAGGAAGATGGCAAAGGGAGCCAAAATTTTCATCATTCGGGCGACGCCGGCCTCGTTGTACAGCAGGAGGGAGAGCGGCTCCGCCAGAACATACATCATAGCGGCACAGGGCGCGCCGACGATGAGACAGAGGCGGATGGCCTGGTTCAAGCGGTGTTCCACCAGGAGATTCTGCCTGCGGGCGGCGGCCTCCGAGACGGCGGGCACGAGGGAGACCGACAGGGCGTAGGTGATGAACGAAGGGAAGGCGATCAGCGGAAAGGCCATTCCCTCCAACTGACCGTACAGGGCCGTCGCCGTGGCCGTGCCGATTCCGGCCAGGGCCAGGCTTTGGGATACGACGATGGGCTCCACCGCATAGGCCAGGGAGCCGAACAGGCGGCTGGCCGTCACCGGAACGGAGATGCGCAGAAGCGGGTGGAGGGTGGATTCGAACCGGCGGAGGAGGGCCGCCCTTTCCCGCGCAATTCGGCCGCGAAGCTTGAGAACCGGCCTTTTGGGGTCCTTTCGGTAGGAGCGGATCAGCATCATCAGCCCGGCGAATTCGCCGCAGATGATGCCGGCCATCGCGCCGGCGGAGGCGTATTCGACCCCGTAAGGAAGCAGAACTTGGGCCAGGATCAACACCGTGAAGATGCGGATGATCTGTTCGACGATCTGGGAAAAGGCGTAGGGGCCCATGCGCTGCCTTCCCTGAAAATATCCTCGAAAGATGGAGGCGACGGCGACGATCGGAATGATCGGCGCAATCCCCAAAAGGGGATACACCGCCCGCTCGTCCGTCAGCAGGGTATTGGCGATCACCGGCGCCAGCAGAATCGTCAGCGCGGTGAACAAAAGCCCTGTGACGGTGACGATGACGGTGGAGACGATCAGGAGGTTGCGGATCCTCCGCTCGTCTCCCGTCGCTTCCGCCTCGGAGACCAATTTGGAAATGGCCACGGGTAGCCCCGCCGTGGTCAGGGTGATCGCAAACAGCAGGATGGGGTAGGCCATCTGAAACAGGCCCATTCCTTCGTCCCCGATGATTCGCGAAAGAACGATCCGGTATACAAAACCCAGCACTTTGGTGACAAAACCCGCTCCGACGAGAATGAGGGTTCCCCGAAGAAAGGATTGCTTGGTCAAAGGCCGTTCCTTCTTTCCCGTTATATTTGTCCCTGATACAAGCCTATGCCCCCCTTCCCCTCTCTGATGACTTGCCGGCGTGACGGATTCGGCGTTCCGCCGGTTTTTTTATACTTTCTTTCGAATTGTTTTAGAGGGGGTTTAGACACGGCCTTTATCATGAGGACGGAAGGGCTGAATAACCCTTCGCGCAGGCGGCGGAAGCCTGATCTTTCGATGACTGGAACGGAGGAGGTTGACATGCGAAAAAAAGGGTTGGCGGCGGTTGCGGCGTTGGTCCTCGGAGCCGTGGTCTTCTTTGTCACCGTCTTTTCCTCGCCGGCAAGCGCAAAGGGATATGAGGTTTACAAAACGGCGCTGGAAAAGACGAAGGAAGCAAGGAGCCTGACGGCCGATGTGGACGTCCTCATCACCGACAACGGGGCGAAGTTGATGACGGGGCGCGCCACGGTCAAACTGAACAAGGAGATGAAAGCCGGAAGCGTGGAAGCCACTTTCCGCGATGAATCCGGGGACGGGTCCAAGCCATTTTCCCGGCAGGTATACTGGCAGGACGGAAAAGTGATTCTCAAAGAGGGCGATGAGGATGTATATCGGTGGATGGAACATCCGAAGGGAGAAAAGGGAAAGGCGGGGCCTCCCGGCCGGCCCAAGGCGGCGGGTATCGTCGCGAATGCCCTGATGCGTTCGCTGCGGGATGATCTGACCGTTGAGCGGAGACCGAACGGAGGAAAACGGGTGGAGCTCACGCTTTCCGAGCGGCAGATTCCCGCGTTTGCGGATGCGATCGGCGCCATGGCCGTCTCCAAAGCGTCCCGTTTCCATTCGTTACGGCCGGTTCGCGCGTGCAGGGTGGAGCTTCCCGCGCTGACAAAGGAGGTCAAGATCGAAGGCATTGATTTGACGGCGGACGTCGCTCCGGAAAATTCGCTCGAGCAGCAAACGGTCAAGATCCGCATGACCGGAACGGATGATTCCGGAAAGCGCCACGATCTCGCCCTGCGGATTCGGGTCCGCTTCTCCGGAATTGACGAGACGGTGCCGGAACGGATCGATCTGACGGGGAAGAAAACGAGGAAAATGGAAGCGGATCGGATGAAATTCGTGTGGCAACATTAAGAGTAAACAGCCGGATCGCTTGGTAATCCGGTTGTTTTCGCAAAGCGGTGGTGTGAAAATGAGGGAAATCGGGGCAGCCATGTCGAAGCCCGTGGTTTGTTCCTTTCTTGGGATCACGTCCTCCCTTTGAAGGAGCGGAACTTATGTCCATCAAAACGAGACTCCTTTTGTCCTATATCGCCATGACCGTGGTGCCCGCCGTCCTGTTCGCCCTCATCGCCTGGGGTCTTTCCTCCGCATTGTTTCCCGATGCGGCCCGCACCGGGGAGGGAAAACCCGCTTTTCGGGAAAAGTTCGAACGGCGCAACGAAGCGGTTGCCGGAGTCCGGTTCGTGGCCGATACGGATCCGGACCGGTTTTCCGACCGAAAGTTCCTGAAGAGGGCCGATGAGCAGTTGAACCGGGTAAAAGCGGGACTTGTCGTCGTTCGGAACGGTCGCGTGACCTACCAATCCCCGCTTGTGGACATCCCGCACCTCGGTGCCCGCCTCCGGGAGCGGTCCCTCGAGCCGGATCGGGGGCCGTGGGAACATCCGATCGATGAACGGTTTGCGGTGGAAAAACGCGATGTTTCCTTCAGTGACGGCACCCAGGGCGCGGTGTATGTTTTTTCGGACATGGGCTGGTTTGTTGAAAACGGAAAAAGGTTTTTCCCGCTGCTTTTGCTCTCCCTGCTGCTGGTCATCGGATCCACCAACGGGATCCTGACTTTCCTGGTTTCCCGCAGCATTGTCAAACCGTTGTCCCTGTTGAAACGCGCGGCGGAACGGATCAAGGAAGGGGATTTGGATCAAGAGGTGCGATTGCATCGGAGGGATGAGATCGGGGAGCTGGGGGCGGCCTTCGAGGAGATGCGGAAAAGGCTGAAGGAGTCGATCCGTCTCCAGTTGCAGTACGAAGAAAACCGAAAGCAATTGTTGTCCCATATTTCCCACGATTTGCGGACGCCGCTCACCGGGATCAAGGCGTGCGTCGAAGGCATCCGGGACGGCATCGCGGAGACCGGGCCGATGCGGGAAAAATATCTGAGCATGATCGCGAAAAAAGCGGAGGACATGGAGCGCCTGATCGATGAGTTGCTGCTGTTTTCCAAGCTCGATCTGAAGCGGGTTCCCTTTCACTGGGAAACGATTGACTTGGCGGCTTTTTTGCGGGACTTTGTGGAGGAGCTGCGCCTCGATCCGCGGACGAAGGGGGTTGCGATACGGCTTTCCGCTCCCCGGGAACCGGTCTATGTCAAGGCGGACCGTGAGAAGCTGCGCAGGGTGATCATGAATATCGTCGACAACAGCCTCAAATACATGGACAAGGCGGAAAAGAACCTCCGCGTGGAACTGTCCGGCGCGGAGGAAGCGACGGTATGCATCCGGGACAACGGACCGGGGATTGGAGAAGAGGCGCTGGAACAGATCTTTGATCGCTTTTACCGGGGGGAACCCTCCAGAAATGCCGCAACGGGAGGCAGCGGGCTGGGCCTTGCCATCGTGAAACAGATCATCGAGGAACATGGCGGACGGGTATGGGCGGAAAGCCGAAAAGGAGAAGGGACGAGCATCTATTTTGCGCTGCCGAAGCTCGGACAGGGGGGTGAGCGGCCATGAAGCGCATTTTGATCATCGAAGATGATCCGGTGATCGCGGAAGTGCAAAAGGATTATCTGGAAGCGAGCGGTTTTAAGGTGGACATTGCGGTCAACGGGGAGGAGGGGTTGGAGAAGGCGCTGGAGGAAGGGGTGGACTTGATCATTCTCGATCTCATGCTTCCGGGGACCGACGGTTTTGAAATCTGCCGGCGGATTCGACGGGAGAAAAACATCCCCATCCTCATGGTTTCGGCAAAAAAGGAAGATGTGGACAAGATCCGCGGGCTGGGGCTGGGCGCGGACGACTATGTGACGAAACCCTTCAGTGCCGGGGAGCTGGTCGCACGGGTCAAGGCGCATCTTTCCCGTTACGAACGCTTGACCGCCGAAGCGCGTGCGAAAGAGCGGAACGAGATCCGAGTGCGCGGAATCCGGATCGATCGGTGGTCCCGGAAGGTGTTTGTGAATGAGAGGGAAATCGCCTTGACTTCCAAGGAATACGACCTGCTGCTCTTTCTGCTCAGCCATCCCAACCGGGTGTTCAGCAAGGAAGAGCTGTTCGAGAAGGTTTGGGGCCTGGATGCCTTGGGGGACAGCGCCACGGTGACGGTTCATATCAGCAAACTGCGGGAGAAAATCGAAGCGGATCCGTCCAACCCGCAATATATTGAAACGATCTGGGGCGTCGGGTACCGCCTGAACGTATAAGAGGGCTTGAGATCTTTCCATGGAGGATGCCGGTTGTTGACAAAGTATTGAGGGGACAGGTTTTACGCTGGAGGAGAAAGTCGCGGTGAGTCCTGTCCCGGCTCAATCGACGCAGGGTCGACATCCTCCCGTGAAAGGTCTTTTTTTGTGCCTTCGGACGGGTTTTAGCCTTTTTTTAGATTCGGTTTAGAGCCGTTTTAGAAGCGCCCTTTATCATGGAGAAAAAAAGCGAAGGGGGCGGAAGATGGTCAAGCTGAGCGTTGCCCAGAGGCGTTGGTTGCTTACGATTCACCTGCTGTTTTCGGCGATTATGTTCGGCGTGGCGATGGTCTTTTTGGTTTTGAGCATCGTCGCGGCCGGCACGGAGGATGAAGGGATCCTTAAGGCGTGTTATGCCAGCATGCACATTCTGGCCAAGACTTCGGTTCGCGCGTCGACGATCGGCACCTTGGTCACCGGGATTCTTCTTTCCGTGTTGACCCGGTGGGGGCTGTTTAAGCATTACTGGCTGATTGCCAAGGAAGCGTTGACGGCGCTTGCCATCCTGCTGGGCCCTGTGGGCATGTATTTCTGGACGCTGAAGGCCTTCACCCTGACTTCGTCGAAGGGGATGGGGGCGCTGCAGGACCCGGTTTTTCTCGTAAACCGGGAGCAGTTGTTCATCGGGATTGTTCTCCAAATCCTGTCCCTGGTTTCCATTTTTGTGATCTCGGTTTTCAAGCCGTGGGGAAAGCGGGCGAAGGAGAAGGCGGTATAATTTTTGACAATCTCCTGCGAGTTTAGCCGGCGCGTCCCCGGGCGGCACCGCGGCGCGGGCGGTCCGGGGGAATTTGCGCCCGAAGGGCGATCTTTTATTTGTTTGAACATTTTCGGCGTGCTATACTAAATAAAGACGGGCTTGGACGGTTGGACGTGGGAAGGGAGGGCGCACGAGCCCTCGCGGCCCGTTGTCTCAAGCCCGCAGGATTTTGGACAGGGGGAGAGGGTGCCCATGACGCGGCAGCAGGCGAGAAAGCCGCTCAAGCCGGTCAACCGGAAACCGAAATCTTCCGTCGAGCTGCTGAGTGAATCGGAATTGATGGAGTGCATTGAGAACCTGTGCAACAGCAAAGCGGAGGAGTTTCGCTTTTACGGGTACGAGAATGTGACGGGAGAGCAGGTGTGGGCCTGCGTGTCGGAAAATTACCGGAGAGGATGGCCCCGGCTGAATCGCCTGGTGAATGATATCTTGTCCCTGAAGGCCACCCGGTTCATGAACTGGCTGATGATCAGCGTCTACAAATCGGATCCGATGAAGAAATGAGCGGTTGGAGGGCCTGAAGACACCATCGGAACTTTTGCCGATGGTTTTTTCGTTTCCTGCGGGGAAAAAATTGACACGGCTCTATCCGCTTGGGATAATGGGAATGGTTGTCTTCGCGTGAAGGAGGAGCCAGAGCATGAAGGTTCGTTGGGGCAGGTTAGCGCTGTTTTTTGTTTTGGTGGCGGCGATCTTGTCGACGATCGCCCTGACCACCCGCGATATTCTGAACAACTTGACGCTGGGACTGGACTTGAGGGGCGGCTTTGAGGTGTTGTACGAGGCCCAGCCTCTGGAAAAGGGGCAGAAGATCACTCCTCAAGTGTTGGCCGACACCGCTCAGGCGCTGCAAAAGCGGATTGACGTGCTCGGGGTGACGGAGCCCGAACTGTCGGTGGAACCGCCCAACCGGATTCGGGTGCAATTGGCCGGGGTTCCCGATCAGGAGGAAGCCCGAAGGGTCCTCGGCACTCCCGCGAAGCTCACCTTTCGGGACGAAAGCGGCAAAGTGCTGTTGACGGGTCAGGACCTCAAGGAGGGGGGCGCGGCCCAGGATTACGATGAGACGGGTCAGCCCGCGGTCCGACTCAAATTGAAGGATGCGGACAAGTTTGCCAGGATCACGCGGGAGCACGTGGGCCGGATCATGGCCATTTATCTGGACGAGAACGAACTGAGCGCTCCGGTGATCCGGGAGCCGATTCCCAACGGAGAGGCGATTATCAGCGGCGATTTCACGGTGGAGGAAGCCAAGGAGCTGGCCGATCTCCTCAACGCCGGAGCCTTGCCGGTCAAACTGGTGGAGAAACAGAGCTTTGCCGTGGATGCCAGCCTGGGGAAATTGTCCCTCCAGCAGAGCCTGGAGGCGGGTCTGTACGGCATCCTGGTCATTTTCATCTTTATTATCGGGTATTACCGGCTGCCGGGGCTGGTCGCGTCCATCAGCCTGGTGGCCTACGCGTATCTCGTTCTGCTCTCCTTTGTCCTGCTGGACGTCACCCTCACGCTTCCGGGGATTGCCGCCTTCATCCTCGGGATCGGAATGGCGGTGGACGCCAATATTTTGATGTATGAGCGGATCAAAGAGGAGATGCGCCACGGGAAGTCGATTCCCGCTGCCGTGAAAGCCGGCTCCCGCCGCTCCTTCCTCACCATCTTTGACGCCAACATCACCACGGTGCTGGCGGCGGCCGTCCTGTTCTATTTCGGAACCGCCGGCGTGCGCGGCTTTGCGGTCTCCCTGATTTTCAGCATCGCCGTCAGTTTCCTGACCGCCGTCGCCCTGTCGCGGATCCTGCTCAATCTGCTGGTTCGGGCCAACGTGGCCAAACGGCCGGGGTTGTTCGGCGTGAAGGAGGATGAGATCGGTGAGCTATAACTGGGATTTTGTCGGCAAGCGGAAACTGTTTTTCCTCATATCCGCCGTCGTGCTGGGGGCGGGGATCCTTTCCCTCCTGATCCAGGGGCTCAATCTGGGCATCGATTACAAGAGCGGGACCCGGATCGACATCTCGGTGAAGCAACCCGTCGATGTGGAGCAGGCGAAAAAGGAGTTTGAAAAGCTGGGCTATGAACATCCCTCTGTCCGGTCCGGCCAGGAGGGGAAGGTGTTGATCTTCCGGACGGATGAGGCGCTGGACAAGGAAAAGGTGCTTCAGATCCAGAAACATTTCCGGAAGGTGTACGGCGACAACTTCGCCGGATTTCAGGAGCAGCGGATCGATCCCGTGATCGGTCGGGAACTGGCCCGGAATGCGATCATCGCCACCCTTTTGGCATCGGTCGGCATCATCCTCTACGTGACCATCCGGTTCGAGTACCGCTTTGCCGTCGCCGCGGTGCTGGCCCTGCTGCACGACGTCCTTTTTGTCATCGGGATCTTTTCGATTCTGCAGTTGGAAGTGGATGTGGTGTTCATCGCCGCCATTCTCACCATCATCGGCTATTCGGTGAACGACACGATCGTCATTTTCGACCGGATCCGGGAGATCATGGATCAGGTCAAACCGAAGAACTGGGAGGATTTGAGCCGGGTGGTGAACGTGAGCATCCATCAGACCCTCATCCGATCGCTCAACACGGCGCTGACCGTCGTCTTTGCGGCTGCCGCCCTCTTCCTCTTCGGCGGGGAGAGCATTCGCTACTTTTCCCTCGCCCTCCTGTTGGGCCTCTTTGCCGGAACCTATTCGTCCCTCTGTCTCGCCAGCCAGGTCTGGGTGGTATGGAAATGGCGGTCCATGCAGCGGGTGAAGGAGCGGCCTGCCAACTGACGGAAGATGTGCCGCCAAGCGCCCGGAGAAAATGCGCAGAGAATCGGAAAAGGTCCCACAACAACAATGGGACCGGCTGCCACAAGAAGGGATTTGCGCTCATGGCGTTTGCAGAAAAAGGACGGAATCATCCCGGCTTGATGCAAAAAAGGCGGGGCATCATGCCCCGCCTTTTCTTTTTTAGGGAATTGGGAACGGAGCGGGAAGGGGACCGGTTTTAAGCCGCTTTGCCCTGTGGCCTCGGCGTTTGATCCCGCGCCGTCGGGTTCCAATGTTTTTCGTCGGAAGGGCGACGCCTGGTTTCGCGGAAGTTCATCGGGCTTCCGTTTTAATCTTCTTTGCTTAGGGGTGTAATTGGGGCGACATGTTTTTCGCCACCAAGGAAGCGGCGGGAACTTTGCCGGGCCGTTTCATAAAATGCGGCCCGAATGGAGAGGCGAGGCAGATAAAGTGAAGCCGCCCGATCCATGCTTCGAAACCTGTCCGTTTCAATCCCGCACAGCGGCGGTGATCGTAACCATTCTGTCGGCCGCGGACCGCGTAAAGTGCTTCTCTCTACATGCTGCAGCGGCGGAATCCTTGGATTCCGCCGTTTTTGAAGGGGGTGGGTGCGCGTTCCCCTGGTGACCCGGGAATTCCCCCCCGGTGGACTTGAGGGTTCGCTGTTTCCATCCTTTTTGTTGGTGGGCTCATTGCTGCGCCGGAATACGACATCATCCATGCAAGCGTTTCAATCCCTCTGCCAATGGGTTCTTATTGTGATTCACCCGGCATTCCGCAAGGATGAGCTTTTATTAAGGTGCTCTCTTTTTGATGTGGTTGCCGGTGAACCGCTGTGGGTGGCGGGAGTTTCAATTTTCTGCTGAGATGTTCTCATTGTGGCTCCCTTTGCCATATCAATCGGATGAAGCGGAAGGCATACGTTTAAGTCCCCTTTATTGAGGATTCTCATTGTGACATGGGGGTGAGCAAGAGGGGGCGGCCTATGCAGAAGAGTTTCAATCCTCTTTATTGAGGTGTTCTCTTTGTGACTGCATTTCCTCGTCATCGACGAAGCGGCAACGGTCAGTTTCAATCCTCTTTATTGAGGTGTTCTCTTTGTGACGTCTTGGACCAATACACCGGCTGGAAGGGGGAGGGCGTTTCAATCCTCTTTATTGAGGTGTTCTCTTTGTGACGCGTTTGTTCTCAGAGGGGCCGGAACTCCTCTGGTAGTTTCAATCCTCTTTATTGAGGTGTTCTCTTTGTGACAGCGGTCGCCGAATTCCTTGATATGCTTGGACCCGCGGAGCGATTTGCGAACACCATCTCCAATAAACCGAATTTTTTCATATCTGACGCCTGCTGCGAAGGGGGTGAAACACCGTTTTTCCTTGTCTGATGCGGGTTTCCGCGTTTGCGAACACCCCCCGGGTCCGAGCCGAAGCTCCCGGTGTTCGCAAAATCGATTCCTCACAGGACGGATCGGACTCTGTCGCAACCCGGAAACGCAGGCATGCGGGCAATTTTTCACGGTGATCCGCAAACTTCTGAAACGTCCTGTGTATTTTCACTATACCCCCCGGGAACAATTTCGTCAATTGACAAAGGGGCTGTTTTTCCCTTCGGAATTTGGCGCCGGATTCCGGAAGGCGGGGGAAAAACGATTTCGCCTTCGATCATCCGGTGCTTGGGTCCGTGTCTGTTGTGCTATAATGGAAGCGGCAAAGCGAGGTGATGGTTTTTTGCTGCGGCCCAAGACCCGCTGGCGGTTGGTGGAGGCGGACGAGCAGCTTTCCAAAACTCTGGCGGAAGCGCTGGGCATTCATCCGGTGGTCGCCCGAATTTTGGTCAGCCGCGGCATTCAGAGTCCCGAGCAAGCGAAGCGGTTTCTGAGCGTCGATCCCACCCAGTTTCACGATCCCCTGCTGATGGAGGACATGGCGCCGGCGGTGGAGCGGATTCGCTTCGCCCTGGAGAAGGGGGAAAAGATTCTGGTTTACGGGGATTATGACGCCGACGGTGTCAGCAGCACCGGTTTGATGATGCAGCTGCTCCGCGGATTGGCGGCCGATGTCCGATATTACATACCCAACCGCTTCCGGGAAGGATACGGTTTGAACCGGGAGGCCCTTCATCACGCGCGGGAGGCGGGAACCGATCTGGTCATCACCGTGGACACGGGGATCAGCGCGGCGGAGGAGGCGGAGGAGGCCCGGAGGCTGGGTCTGGACCTGATCATCACCGATCATCACGAACCGCCTTCGATCTTGCCGGAGGCGCTGGCGGTGATCAATCCCAAAAAGCCCTCCTGCCCCTATCCCTTCAAGGGTTTGGCCGGCGTCGGCGTGGCCTTTAAACTGGCCCATGCGCTCCTCGGGCGGGTCCCGGAGGAATTCCTGGAAGTGGCCGCCCTGGGAACCATCGCCGATCTGGTTCCCCTGCTGGATGAGAACCGGGTGATCGCTTCCCTGGGCCTGGAGAGGATGAACCGGCGCCGTCACCCGGGATTGACGGCGCTGATGGATGTCGCCGGAATCAAGGGAGAAGTGACGGCCGGCCACGTCGGCTTTTTTCTGGGGCCCCGGATCAACGCCACGGGTCGTCTCGATTCGGCCGACCGGGCGGTTCGGCTTCTGCTTGCCGAAGACCCGTCTGAAACCCGGCGCATTGCGGAAGAGTTGGACCGGATGAATCGGGAGCGGCAACAGTTGGTGGAGGCCATTTATGCGGAAGCCGAAGCCCAGGTGCGGGAAAATCCCGAACGCCACCGGAGGGTGATCGTCGTTGCCGCCGAGGGATGGAACATCGGTGTGATCGGGATTGTCGCTTCCCGGCTGGTGGAAACCTATTACCGGCCGGCCATCGTGCTCGGAATCGAAGGGGAAACCGGCACGGCCAAGGGGTCGGCCCGAAGCATCGAGGGCTTCGACATCTACCGGGCCCTCACCGCCTGCGCGGATTTGCTGTCGCATTACGGCGGCCATCCGATGGCGGCGGGAATGACCCTTCCGGCGGACCATCTTCCAAAGCTGCAGGAGCGGCTTGCGGAACTGGCGGAAGAGTGGCTGACCGAGGAGGATTACATTCCCCTGATGCGGGTGGATGCGGACCTGGACCTGGAGGATGTCGGTCCCGGGCTCATTGAGCAGCTGAACCGGCTGGAACCCTGCGGCTACGGCAATCCCACCCCCTGTTTCCGGGTCTCAGGAGCGGGGATGAGCCGGATGCAGGTGGTGGGTTCCGATCGAAACCACCTGAAGCTCACCCTGATCCGACAGGGGCATTCCCTGGAGGCGGTGGGTTTCCGCATGGGGAACCTGGCGGAGGAGATCGCTCCCCATTCCCGCCCCGACTTCCTGGGGGAGCTCACCTTCAATGAGTGGAACAATCGGCGCGTTCCGCAGCTTAAGATCCGGGATGCGGCGGTGAATCACGTCCAGGTGTTCGACTGGCGGAGCAACCGGATTCCGGAGGAGCGCCTCCGGGCCGTTGCCGATCGACCGGATGCGGCGGTGTTCGCATCCTCCCCGGAGGGGAACGGGACAGGTGGCGTCCGCCTGTCCTGGGACATGGAAGAGATGCCGGACCTCACTTCCTTCAGGCGGCTCGTTTTCGCCGATCTGCCCCCTTCGCTGGAGCGGTTCGAGCGGGTGGTCCGGACCGCCTCCCGGGTGGAACGCCTTTATTTTGCCTATGGGGACGCATCCTTGGATCCGGTTTTTTTTCATGTTCCGAATCGGGAGCGGTTCAAGCTTCTGTATGCGATCCTGCTGCGGAAAAAATGGGTGCACCCCCGGCGGGACCTGGAGGGGCTGCGTCGCCGGACCGGAATGTCCAAGCGGATGATCGCCTTCATTTTAAAGGTCTTTTTCGAATTGGGATTTCTCGAGAGGGATGGTGAGCGGTGGAACGTGGTGGAAAAACCCGCCAAACGCTCTCTGGAGGAATCAAAAACATATCGCGACCAACTGGAGCGGGAGCGGGTGTGGAACCGGCTGGTTTATTCCTCTTACAGGGACCTGTGCGCGTATCTTTCCGCCGTCACATCCCTTGACATCAGAATGGGAGGATCGGACCAACATGAACTTCAAGGAAAAAATTCGGGTGATTCCCGACTTTCCGCAACCGGGAATCCGGTTTAAGGACATCACCACCCTGCTGAAGGACGGAAAGGCTTTCCACGCGGCGATCGACACACTGGTCGATTCGCTGAAGGAGAAGGAAATCGACGTGATCGTGGGGCCGGAAGCGCGGGGATTCGTGGTGGGAGCCCCTCTGGCCTACGCGATGGGGGTGGGTTTTGTCCCCGTCCGCAAATCCGGCAAATTGCCGGCGGAGACCGTGGAGGTCGAGTACAGCCTGGAGTACGGAAAGGACCGCCTGGCCATCCATCGGGATGCCATCCAGCCGGGGCAGCGGGTGCTGGTGGCCGATGATCTCTTGGCCACCGGCGGAACCATCTCGGCCACCATCGAACTGGTGAAAAAGCTCCAGGGAGAGGTGGTGGGCGCCGCTTTCCTCATCGAGCTCTCCTATCTGAACGGCCGGGAAAAGCTGTCGGATGTGGAGGTGCTTTCGCTGGTCACTTTTTGATCGCTCCAAGCGAAAGGTGCCGGATGCGGGTCCGACAAATCAAGGGGGTGCGCATGCACCCCCTTTTCCCTCAGGAAATCCGAAGGACAATTTTTCCGAACTGACGCCCGTCCTTCATGCGGTTCAAAGCCTCCGCCGCCTCCTCGAGGGGATAGGATTTGTCGAGGACCGGCCGGATGCGGTGTTTTTCAAAGAGGTTCAGCATCTGTCCGAATTCTTCGTCATTGCCCATGGTGGACCCGAGGATGTCCAGCTGTTTCAGGAAGATGAAGGGCATCACCAATTGGGGAACGGGTCCCCGGGTCGCGCCGAAGGTGACGATCCGTCCCCCGGGCTTTGTCAGGCGGACCAGCTGGGGAAAGATGTCTCCGCCGACGCTGTCGACACAGAGGTCCGCTCCGCCCCCGGTCGCCTTTTGCAGCTCCTTGACCCAGTTTTCGCTGTTGTAATTGACGCCCCCGGCGGCGCCCAGCTCCATGGCCCGTCTGATTTTTTCATCGCTGCCGGATGTGACGAAAACCCGGGCTCCCAGGGCGGACGCGATGAGGAGCAGGAAGGTGGCCACACCGCCGCCGATGCCCGGAATGACCACCACTTCCCCTTCCCGAAGGCGACCTCGCGTCACCAGAGCCCTGTATGCGGTGAGGCCCGCGAGGGGGATCGCCGCGGCCTCCTCCCAGGTGAGGTACGCCGGTTTGGGGAAGACGTTTTCCGCCGGAACCACGATCATTTCCGCGTAGGTCCCGTCCTTGGGAGAGCCGAGGATGGTGAAGTCGGGGCCGCTGACCCGCGGATTGTCACCCCAGTTGAGGGAGGGATTGATGATGACCTCCTGACCGATTTGAAAACCGTCGACCCCTTCCCCGAGGGCGGCCACTTCCCCCGCTCCGTCGGAGCCCAGGATCGTGGGAAGCTTGATGCCGGGGTACTGGTTGCGGGTGATGAAATAGTCCCGGCGGTTGAGGGCCGCCGTCTTCAGACGGATCAACACTTCACCCGGACCGGGCGTCGGATCGGGCACCTCTTCGTAGCGCAGCTTTTCCGGACCGCCGAATTCTCTCAAGACGATGGCTTTCATAAAAACCCGGTACGGGCCGCCGGCTTTCAAGCCCAGCAGGCGGCTTCCGACCGGAAATTCGCCTCCTTTCGGACAAAATTTTCGGTGGGGAGTTTTGGACAAAGGGCCGATGATGGTGCGTCCGTCTTCACTGTACCACAAACCGGGACGATTTCAACTTTTCAGCCGCTTGTACCGCAGGTAGTGATACCGGATAAAGCAGCCGATGCAGAATCCCATGATCGCCCCCAGGGCGGCGATGCCCACCATCAGGGCAAAGAGGATGCCGACGGCGTGCCACCCCGCCAGGAAGCCGAGAAGGCTCAGGGAGAGGCAGAGGACGGCAATCCATTGGTTGAAGCGCTGTTGGGCGGGGTCTTCCATCGGGTAATCGGAGGGGGATTTGGAAAGCAGGGGTCGAACAAGGAAAAAGAGGGGATTCGTTCCGGCAATCAGGCTGAAAACCCCCAGGGCCCAGGCGATGGCCAAGATCCACGGCTGATTCAGAAGGAGGGCGAGAGCGACGGTGATCACCAGAAACCATTGATTGGTCCGAACAAAGGGGAGGGGAATTCCCTTCACATCAATCACCACTTTTCCGATATTATTTTGCATATTTATTATACCTTGGCGGAAGCACCTTTGAAAGGGAGGATTCCGCCGAAAAGACTCGGCGCTTCCGGGAGGTGAAGACATGTTGCGGTGGATTCCCCCGGTGGTCCAGGTCGTGGGGTATTCCAATTCGGGGAAAACCACTCTGATCTGCCGGCTGATTCCCCTGTTGGCCCGACGGGGGATCCGGGTGGGAACCCTGAAGCATCACGCAGGAGCGCTGGATCTGGATCGGCGCGGCAAGGATACCTGGCGCCACCGGGAGGCGGGGGCCCGGGTTGTTTCCATTGCGGCGGAGAATCAGTCGGCGGTGTGGTACCGGGAGCCCCGGAGGATGGAGGAACTCCTGACCCATTATGCCGGGGTGGATGTGGTTTTGGCGGAAGGTTTCAAGGAAGCGGACTATCCCAAACTGGTCGTCCTCCGGGAGAAGGAGCACGCGCATCTTCTGGAGCGACTGACCAACATCCGGGCCGTCGTCAGCTGGTTTCCGCCCGATCGGCCTTTTTTCCCCTGGTATGGAATCGACCAGGTGGAGGCGGTCGCCGGGGAAGTGCTTTCCGTCCTGCGGGAATCAAATGGGGACGGGTTCGCTTGAAAAGGTTTCTTAAAGAAAATATAATATTATCCGTAAAATTGGAAGAATCGTCGTTGTTTGCGACGAGGGGACGACGATGCTTCGGAAGAGGTGGGAGCGCATGCGGATTTCTCTCTTGCAAACGGATGTCGTCGCCGGCCGGCCGGAGGAAAACCGGAAGCGCATCGGCGAAAAAATCCGGAGGACGGTGCAGAAAGAGCGTCCCGATGTGGTGGTTCTTCCGGAAATGTGGAACATGGGCTTTCTCTTTTCCCGGCTGGGGGAGCTGGCGGACCGGGGGGAACTGCCCCGGTGGTTGTCGGAGGTGGCCGCGGAGCACGGCGTCTATCTCGTTGCCGGTTCGATCGCGGAGGAGGAGGCGGGGGGCTTTTACAACGCCAGTTACATGTTCGCCCCCGACGGCCGGAGGATCGGACATTACCGGAAAATCCACCTCTTCCGTCTGTTGAAGGAAGAGCGGCACCTGAAGCCGGGGAGCGAGCGCTGCCTCTTCCGGCTCGGGGATGTCACGGCGGGAACGATCATCTGCTACGACCTGCGCTTTCCGGAGTTGGTTCGGTCCATGGCCCTGGACGGCATGCAGATTTTGTTCGTTCCGGCGGGATGGCCCCGGGCCCGAATCCGGCATTGGCGAATTCTGAACCAGGCGCGGGCGGTGGAGAACCAGATGTTTGTCGTGGCGGTCAACCGGGTCGGGGAGGAAGAGGGGACCCTGTACGGCGGCCACTCGATGGTGGTGGATCCCTGGGGTGAGGTTCTCGCGGAGGGAGACGGGGAAGAGGCGGTTTTGACCGTGGAAATCGATCCGACCGCCGTCGACCGGGTGCGCACGACCATTCCCGTCTTTGAGGATCGCCGGCCGGAGACGTACGAACGGAAATAGTTTCGGGAAACCAAAGGCGGAAGTCTACGCATCATTTGCCCCATCGGAAAGGAGAAAAGTTCTGGATGAGACGGTCTTTGATCCTGATGGTCATTTTCAGCCTGATTGTTGTCGAAGGATGTTCCCTGTTGTCCAAGAACCCGGGCGCCGAAAGTCCGGAAGGCGGCGATCCGGAATCGTTCCAGGCGGCGACCGACATCGACGGGATGCTGAAGGAAGGCCCCGGCAAGCTGGCGGGGGACAAATATGACGAAGCGAAGCTGAAAAAGGAACTTAACGGGCTTCCGGAAGGATTGTCGGCGGAGGAGGCATACAACCGCCTGATCTATTTGCTGGCGGAGGATTACGGTCCCGTTGTGGAGGAGATCGAAAATTTCAGGCCGTCCTTTGACGTGGGCAATCTCGAGGGGTCGAAAAACGCTTCGGAGGAGAAGAAGGAGGAGCCGCCGGACCGGGTCAACGTTTCCATTCTTTTGGACGCCAGCGGAAGCATGGCCGGCAAGGTGAACGGAAGGGTCAAGATGGATCTGGCCAAGGAAGCGATCCAAAAGTTCGTGTCCCATTTGCCTGAGCAAAGCCGGGTGTCCCTCAGGGTTTACGGCCACAAGGGCAGCAACAGCGAAAAGGACAAAAAGGTTTCCTGCGACAGCACGGAGGAGGTGTATGCCCTGGGGGCGTACGATGAAAGCCGGTTTAAAGAGGCGCTCGGCCGTTTCAAACCCACGGGCTGGACGCCGCTGGCCTCCGCCATCCGGGGAGCGGGGCAGGATCTGTCCGCGGAAAAGGGTGAAAAGGTCAAGAACGTGGTCTATGTGGTGAGCGACGGGATAGAAACCTGCGGCGGGGATCCGGTGAAGGAGGCCAAGGCGCTGCACGAATCGGATATCCAAGCCATTGTCAACATCATCGGCTTTGACGTGGACAACGCGGGGCAGCGGGCCCTCAAGAAGGTGGCCGAAGCCGGAGGCGGAGAGTATCAGACCGCCCGCACCGGGGAGGATCTTCAAAGGTTGTTCGAGAAGAATCAGGATTCCATCGGCGACTTGTTCCGCACCACCGGGTACCGGGTCGGCAACCTCTTCGAAATGAACGCCTATAAACTGGACATGATCGACGAAATTGAAAATCTGCTCGGAAGCAATCCGTTTGTCGGAAGCAAATTCATGGAGGTCTATGACCGGGAGCATCAGCGCCTGAAGAAGGCGGCGGATCTGCTGGCTTCCCTTGGGAAAATCGACGAAAAGACCGGGGAGGACCTGCGCGGAAAGATCGATCGCCGCTTGGAATTGATGCGGAAATATCGGGATGAGAAGAAGGAAGAGTTGCACGACCGGCTGGATCAAGCCCTGGAGAAAGCGAATCGCAAGATGGAGGAAAACATCGACGGGGCGCTGAACCCGTGAAGCACCATGCGCTCGGCGGCCGGAACTGCCCGCTTGTTTGTCCGTGACCCCATGGCCGGTTTCCAGGTTCCCGTTTTGACCCGCAAGAAAAAAGGCCCGAATGCGGGCCTTTTTTCGTTTCCGGCGATCGGCGCCTCATGAGACCGCCGTTTGCTTTCGATGCAGTTTGAACAGCGCCCAGCCTCCGAGGAGGAGGAGGAGACCGATCAATGCGTGGGTGGGATGGGGCGTGGCGGTCTTGGGCAGTTTTCCGCCCTGCTTGGAATTTTCGATGACCTGGGCGACCTTTTCGGGGGCGGTGGTCACCGCGGGGGCTTCTCCCTTTTCAAGGGGAGCGAGCGTCAGGCGACCCTGCTCGTCCACCTGCAGTGTCCGCGATTTTTGAAGGCCCGTTTCCACCCCGTTGATCTTGCCCCGGAAGGCGACGAACAGGTGGTATTTCCCGGGCTTCAGTTCGGCGAGATTTTTGACAAAACGCGGACCGTGGTTCGACGGGCTTTCCCTGAGTTCCACCATCTCTCCGCTCTCCGTGCCCAGGGCGAAGCTCCATTTCCCTTCGGCATTTTCCGCGTAGTGGAGGTCGGCGGAGATCTTTGAACCGTCGATCTTCACGGAAAGGGAAGGAATCTCAAATATGTATTCCTTGTTCAGCCTGCCGGTGCGGTCCCCCAGCTGGCCCTCGAAGGAGACATTCAGCTGGTGCTTGCCGGGAGAGGTGATGGAAAATTTGGCCTGGGCTTGTCCGCCCTCGTATTCGACGGTGGTGGAGTCGTGGCCGTCCAGGACGAAAGACCAGTCTCCCCGGACATTTTCTTCCCCTTCAAGGGTGGCGGTGAACACCCATTTTCCCTCCCCGGCCGGCCGATGGGAGACCTTCACGACATGTTCCGCCGCTTCATCGGATGTTGCAAACACAGCAGAAGGAATTCCAAATAGAAGAAAAAATGAGAGAAGGAAGAAGTGCCATCGGTTCATCGCTTTTCCTGCCCTCCCGTTCCGCATTGGTTATCCTTAGATTATCATATTTGCCGGTTCTGTAAAACTACCGATTTTTAATTTTCGAGAAAAAATCATAAAAAAATGCGGGGAAGCGGCCGGGCCTTCCCCGCCCCGCCGGGAGTCAGTCGGCGGCGGAACCGTCCAGATAAAACAGGCCGGCATTGATCACTTCCACTTCGACGCGCGGGTGGTGTTGCCAGATGGTCTCCCGGATTCGCTGCTCCTTTTCGCTGCTTTTCACTTCTTCCGGGTAGAAGTGTTCCAGCTGTTCCAATTCCATTTTCATCCGGTTCAAGGCCTGTTCCGCCCAGTCCAGATCCTGCTGTTCGATCCGTTCTTGCAGGAACCGTTCCAGCTCTCCCACCCCCTCCACGATCGTCAGCTGGGGTTGAACCGTGTGCCGGTTGGCCGGCAGCCTGGCGGTCCACCGCCGCCGCAACATCTTGCGGAAAAAATCCTCGACGATTTCACCGCTGTGCAGATTGATCCCCAGGCAGCAGATTTCGTCCTTCTTTTGGTCGCACACGAAAGAGATCTGAAAATTGACTCCCAGCCACGGGATATAGGGGCGGGAGGTCAAGGGACTTCCCACGGGAGCGGGCTTTTCTTCGAAGAGGCGGACAAACCTTCCGCGCTTTTTGGCGGATTCCAGCATGGAAACAAATCGGGGGGAACCGTAGGTCAAAAGTTCTCCCCGGTCGTGTTCGCCCAATCGCTGCGGGTCAAAGACGAAGGTGAGGAGGGAGGGTTTGGGCTCAATCCCCATTTTCTCCACGTACATCCAGTAAAAGGGCCGGTTGACCAGGTCCTTGTCCGCTTCGATGGAAAGCTGCGTGACGAGATGTTCCGGACTTTTTTCGACAAAATGGCAGCCGTGGGCGGTTAAAAACCGTTCGGCAAACGAGCGGATCCGATCAGCCTCCATGGAGCCACCTCTCCCGGCGCCGGTTGTCGGCGAGGATTTCCTCGCGGGTTTCGCGGATGCTCTCCCCGAGGGCCGACAGTTTCCTTCGAATCTGCCGGTCGTCCTCCGCCTCCAGCATGATCTGCATCAAACGCTGTTCCAGGCTGTCCTTCAGCTTGAGCCGCTCCAGAATGGTTTCCAATTCGCCGATCACCATTTCAAACATGTTGATTTTTTCGTGGAGCAGCCAGATGATGTGCTCTTCGATGGTGTTTTTGGTGGCGAAGTTGTAGATGTGCACATCGCGGGTCTGGCCGAGACGATGCACCCGGCCGATCCGCTGTTCCACCCGCATCGGATTCCAGGGCATATCGTAGTTGATGATGTGCCGGCAGAATTGCAGATTGATGCCTTCCCCGCCGGCTTCCGTGGCCACCATGACCTGTGCCCTTTTCTGGAACAGTTCCATCATCCAGTCCTTTTTGTTTCGGGCAAAGCCGCCTCGGTACGGAACGGCGGGGATGTTCTCGGCGGCCAGGCAGCGCAGGATCATCTCCTGGGTCGCGCGGTATTCGGTGAAGAGAATCACCTTTTCCCCGATTTTCTTGATGAGTTGAATCGCCCGGTCCACTTTGGACTGCCGCCTGACGGCCCGGAGCAGGTCCACCAGATGGGCCACCTCGGGGGAAATTTCCTCCGCATCCCTTTCCGAACGTTGAAACAGCTTGAACAGGGTGAGGAAGGCGGCATCCCGGCTGCTGCACACTTCCCGCTGGAGCACGATCAGGGAGAGGGCGCTTTTCAAGTCGCCGGCGCCCTGGCGGGCGCGCTTCCGGACAAACTGGGTGACCCCGTCGTACAAGGCTCTCTCCTCCGGGGAAAGGGTGATCGGCACGGTGGTCACGTGCCGTTTGGTCAAGGGAACGTGTCCGTCGCTGCGCCGGTTGCGGATCATCACCCGGCGGATTTCTTCCCGCAGGCGTTCCTCGTTTTTCGGCAGGCGCTTGCCGGCCACATATTCGTTCTGGAAGGTGGACTCCCGCCCCAAATGGCCCGGTTTGAGGAGGGTGACCAGGTTGAACAGCTCATCCAACTGGTTCTGAAGCGGGGTGGCGGTGAGCAGGAGACAGTATTTCTTCCGGATCTCGTTGACGAATTGCCAGTTTTTCGTACGTCGGTTTTTCAGCTTGTGCGCCTCGTCGACGATCAGCAGGTCGTAGGTTTGGGAAAGGACCTTTTCCCGGTGCGGTTCCCGTTTGGCGGTGTCGATGGAGGCGACCAGGATGTCGTACTGCTCCCACATCCAGGATTGCTTCTGGGCCATGGCCGGGATCTGAAACTTCTGGTTCAACTCCCGCGTCCACTGCAGGACCAGCGAGGAGGGGACGAGGATCAGGGCCCGCTTCACCAGGCCGCGGATGAGGTATTCCTTCAAGATCATTCCCGCTTCGATCGTCTTGCCCAGCCCCACTTCGTCCGCCAGGATGGCCCGGCCGTTCATCTCGTTGATGACGCGGCGGACGGTGTCGATTTGATGGGGGAGGGGGGTGAAGCCGCTCAGGGCCTTCAGGCAGCGAAGCGTGTCGAAGTCGGGAACGGCCTGGGCTTCCGCCGCCTCGAGGGCCAATTGAAACCATTCCCACGACGACCAGCCGGTGTCCGTTTCGACCCGCTTCAGAAACGGGCGCAGCCATGTTCGATCCATGCGGATGGGAACCGATCGCACAGTCATCCCTCCCGGAGATTCCGTCTTACGTAGTATGGGTTGGAAAGAAGAAGATTATAAGACCCGGGATATTTCCGCCTCCTTCGCGCCGGTTCATCCTCGGCGGGCGGGAAACAAACCGCTTCGATCACGAGGGTGAAAGAGAACAAAAGGTGTGGTACACTCTCTAATAGGCCATAGGCATGCAGTGGAAAAGGGGCCATTCGCACTCATCGATTCGTCACAACGGAAAAAATGCGGGTGAAGGCGGGAGGAGAGACCGCGCATGCGGCGCCGAAGGGGCAAGCCCGTAAAGGGTGAATCTCTCAGGCAAAAGGAGGCCCGCCGGACGCAACTCTGGAGAGAGCCCGCCCCGGGCGGGCCACCCACGGGGCATCCCGACCATGTCGGGAGAACTCTCAGGTTTCCGGACAGAGACGCCAGCACCAAAGGGGGGTTCTCTGTCCTTTTTGTTTGAAAAAGCGGAAAGTGTGAGAAACTGAAGCCAAGTCCAGTGGAGGTGGCACTGTGTCGCAACTGAAGCGGACCCCGCTTTATGAAGTCTACAAGGATCAGGCGAAAATGGTGAACTTCAGCGGATGGGA
Organism: Planifilum fulgidum; assembly: GCF_900113175.1. Taxonomy (NCBI): domain Bacteria; kingdom Bacillati; phylum Bacillota; class Bacilli; order Caryophanales; family Thermoactinomycetaceae; genus Planifilum; species Planifilum fulgidum. The sequence continues at coordinate 32,003 of NZ_FOOK01000026.1, forward strand.
ACTGCCCGTCCAATTTTCCGGCATCATTGCGGAACATGAAGCGGTCCGCACGCGGGCGGGCCTGTTTGATGTCTCCCACATGGGCGAGGTGGAGATCAGCGGACCGGACGCCCTGGATCTCATTCAGAGGCTGACCACCAACGACGCGTCCAAACTGGTGCCCGGAAAGGCGCAATATTCCATCATGTGTTACCCGAACGGCGGCACCGTGGACGATCTGTTGATCTACCGGGGGACGGATTCGTTCCTGCTGGTGCTCAACGCGGCGAACGTGGAAAAGGATGTGGAATGGATCGAGAAGCACGCCTCCGGCGAGGTGAGGGTCCGCAATCTGTCGAATCAGATGGCGCAGCTCGCCCTTCAGGGTCCGCTGGCCGAACGCGTCCTCGGCAAGCTGACGGATGCGGATCTTTCCTCCATCGGGTTTTTCCGTTTTCGGGACGACGTGAAGCTGGCCGGGACCGTGGCGATGGTGTCCCGAACCGGTTATACCGGTGAAGATGGCTTTGAAATCTATCTCAACCCGGAGGATGCCCCGAAGGTGTGGCGGGAAATCCTCGAAGCCGGGAAGGAGGAAGGGGTGCTTCCCTGCGGACTCGGGGCGAGGGACACCCTTCGCTTTGAAGCCTGCCTGCCCCTGTACGGAAGGGAGCTTTCCCCGAACATCACTCCCATCGAGGCGGGGCTCGGATTTGCCGTCAAACCGGAAAAGGGGGATTTCATCGGGCGCGATGTTCTGGCGGAACAGAAGGCGGAAGGCCCTCCGCGGAAGCTGGTGGGCCTTGAGATGATCGACCGCGGCATTCCCCGCACCCATTATCCGGTTTACGCCGGAGAGGAGAAAATCGGAGAGGTGACCACGGGAACCCAGTCTCCCACCCTGAAAAAGAGTGTGGGCCTGGCCCTGATCCGAGCGGAATACGCCGAGCCCGGAAATGAAGTGGAAGTGGAGATTCGTGGCAGGCGGCTCCGGGCCGCCGTCGTGAAAACCCCCTTTTACAGGCGGCCCAAAAAATAGATGCGGTGATAGAAAGCTTCAATAAATAGATGGGGAGTCCATCGCGGAGGAGGGATCCGATGAAATTTCGCTATCTGCCGATGACGGAAGAGGATCGGCGGGAAATGCTTTCCGCCATCGGCGTCGATTCCGTTGACGATCTGTTTGCGGACATTCCGGAAGGGGTGCGGTACCGCGGGCGCCTCAACCTTCCGGACGGACTGTCGGAGCCGGAGCTGGTCCGGCATATGCAGCGCCTCTCCCAGAAAAACACCACCTTTGATCAGGCGATTTGCTTCTTGGGGGCCGGCGCGTACGAGCACCACATTCCCAGCGTGGTGGATCACATCATTTCCCGTTCGGAGTTTTACACCGCTTATACGCCCTACCAGCCGGAAATCAGCCAAGGGGAATTGCAGGCCATCTTCGAATTCCAGACGATGATTTGCGAGCTGACCGGCATGGAGGTGGCCAACTCCTCCATGTACGACGGTCCCACGGCCCTGGCGGAAGCGGCCGGAGTGGCGGCGGCGGCGACGCGCAAGAAAAAGGTTCTCGTCTCCCGGACGGTCCATCCCGAAGCGCGGGCGGTTTTGCGCCTGCAGGCCAAGGGGCTGGGGCTTGTGGTGAAGGAGATTCCCCACAAAGAGGGGATCACCGACCTGTCCCTTCTGGAGGCGGAGGCGGCTGAGGATACGGCGGCGGTGATCCTGCAAAGCCCCAATTTCTTCGGAAACCTGGAGGATGTGTCTCGCGCCGAGCCGATCGCCCACCGGCACAAGGGGCTGCTGGTGGTCAGCACGAACCCGATTGCCCTCGGCCTGATCAAGCCGCCGGGTGCGTGCGGCGCGGATATCGTCGTCGGGGATGCGCAGCCCCTGGGCATCCCCGTCGGGTTCGGCGGCCCCCATTGCGGTTTCTTCGCCACCACCCGGGCGTTGATGCGTCGCATTCCGGGACGGATCGTGGGACAGACCACCGACGAGGAGGGCGTGCGGGGCTTCGTGTTGACGCTCCAGGCCCGGGAACAGCACATCCGCCGGGAAAAAGCCACTTCCAACATCTGCTCCAACCAGGCCCTCAATGCCCTGGCCGCGGCGGTGGCCATGTCGGCCCTGGGGAAACAAGGGATCCGGGACATGGCCCGGCTCAACCTGCAAAAGGCCCATTACGCCCGGAAGCGGCTGGCGCAGATCCCCAAGGTGCAGCCTTTGTTCGACCAACCTTTCTTCAACGAATTTGCGGTGAAGCTCTCCCGTCCGGTGGGGGAAGTGAACCGCGGGCTGCTTCAACAGGGGATCATCGGCGGCTACGACCTGGGGAGGGATTACCCGGAACTGGCCGGATCCATGCTGTTGGCCGTCACGGAAGTGCGGACCAGAGGCGAGATCGAGCAACTGGCCGAAGCATTGGAGGGATTGCTGTGAACCCGGGGAAAAAGTTGATTTTTGAGCTCAGCAAGCCGGGACGCGTCGCCTACAGTCTTCCGGAGCCGGATGTTCCTGCGATCGAACCGGAGGAGGTGCTCCCCGAGGAACTGCTTCGCGATGAGCCACCCGAGCTGCCGGAGGTGTCCGAACCGGACCTTGTGCGCCACTACATCGAACTGTCCCGCCGCAATTACGGGGTGGACAACGGTTTCTACCCCCTCGGCTCCTGCACGATGAAGTACAATCCCAAAGTGCACGAGGACGTGGCCCGGCTCCCCGGCTTTGCGCGGATCCATCCGTACCAGCCGGAGGAGACGGTTCAGGGCGCCCTGCAGCTGATGTATGAACTGCAGCAATATCTGGCGGAGATCACCGGGATGGACCGGGTCACCCTGCAGCCCGCCGCCGGCGCCCAGGGCGAGTGGACCGGCCTGATGATGATCCGGGCCTATCACGAAAGCCGCGGCGACACGGGGAGGAACAAGGTGATCGTTCCCGACTCGGCCCATGGAACCAACCCGGCCAGCGCCACCGTCGCCGGGTTTCAGACCGTCACCGTCCCCTCCGACGAAAGGGGACTCGTCGATGTGGAGGCGCTGCGGGCGGCGGTGGGGGAGGATACGGCGGCCCTCATGCTGACCAATCCCAACACCCTGGGGCTGTTTGAAAGGGAAATCCAGGAGATCGCCGATATCGTGCACCAGGCCGGCGGGCTCCTCTATTATGACGGGGCCAACGCCAACGCCATCCTGGGCATCGCCCGCCCCGGGGACATGGGGTTTGACGTGGTCCACCTCAACCTGCACAAAACCTTCACCACCCCCCACGGAGGGGGCGGTCCGGGTGCCGGGCCGGTGGGCGTCAAGAAGGAACTGGCTCCGTTCCTGCCCGTTCCCGTCGTGGAAAAGGGAGAAGACGGATATTATTTGAAGGAGGATCTGCCGCAATCCATCGGGCGGGTGAAGGGGTTTTACGGCAACTTCGGCATATTGGTACGGGCTTATGCCTACATCCGCACGATGGGGCCGGACGGCCTGCGCCGGGTGTCGGAAAACGCCGTCCTCAACGCCAACTATGTGATGCGGAAGCTGGCCCCGTACTTTGACCTGCCGTATCCGCAGCACTGCAAGCACGAGTTTGTGCTCTCGGGCAAGCGGCAGAAGAAGCTGGGCGTGCGGACCCTGGACATGGCCAAGCGGCTTCTGGATTTCGGCATCCATCCGCCGACGATCTACTTCCCGCTGATTGTCGAGGAATGCCTGATGATCGAGCCCACGGAGACGGAAAGCAAGGAAACCCTCGACCGCTTCATCGACGCGATGATCCAGATCGCCCGGGAAGCGGAGGAAAACCCGGAACGGGTTCAGGAGGCGCCCACCGCCACGGTGGTGAAGCGCCTGGACGAGGTGACCGCCGCCCGGAAACCGGTGTTGCGCTGGGAGAAGAACGAGAAGGCGCAGTGACCTTGTATTCTGATCGCAACAAGGGACCCCGACCGTTTTCGGTCGGGGTCCGGTGTTTTGAAGGCTTTTCGTCGTGCGATCTGCCCGGGCGGATCAATCCTGTCCGCCCGGCATCCCGCCCTGACCGGGATGGGCGGGATGTTTACGGATCTTTGCAGCACAATTTGGTCAGGAAATAGTTGAAAGTGACGGCGTGCTGCTGTTCATCCAGAGCGGCGCGCCTGAAGGTCCGCCGGATGTGGGGATCGAAGGCCCTGTCGGAGATGTCGAGGTAGAAATCCACCGTTTCCAGTTCATCCTCGATGGAAAACTTCAGTCCCTGCCGATAATTCTCGGGAAGGGATCCCTTCGTCACCATCGGCTTGTGTCCGGTGAGTTTTTTGTAGATCCTGAGAAACCGTTTGTAGTGCTTGATTTCATCCCTGCGGATTTCCCGTATGCTGGTCCGTTCCTTTTCCGTCGGCGCCAGCCGGGCCAACGCTTCGTAATAGCCGATGGCCTGATATTCCCCGTTGATCGCTTTCGCGATGTCGGCGATGAGCCGGTTGATCGGTTCCGAACTGCTGGAGTCGGTGCCGGGGCAATAAAAGGCATTCATCCGCGACCCTCCCAGGAAACTGAGGCTAAATGCTCATTTCACCATATGGTTGCGTGTCCCGATGGGTGCGCCCATTTTGGGGGAAAGCCCCTTCCGCCAAGGGGGGGTATGGAGGCAAGAAAAAAGACGCGGTTGTCGAGGCCGCCGTTGATGCGGCGCCGTCGGGAGGCAATCCCCTCCCCGTCGCCCTGGAGGCGGACGGTTTCGCGGGGTGGAGAGGCCGTGCGTTTCGGGATGAAGATCTCGCCGCCGGACCATCCGACCCCCGGCACCTGTCGCGGAAGCCATTGGAGCGCTTCTTGCGGGGCTTGTTTCGGCGAAGACGATCCATATGAAACGCATCGAAAATTCTCTCGTTTCGGATTTCTTCCCAGCGTCATTTGAGTGATGCGGGCATGATTCGCCTTGGGACCGCCTGTTTTCGGTCACAGCCAACAATGCAGCCGGAATGCCGGCAGGCCGAAGCGCCGGACTTTCACCAAAGGCGGCGATGAATAATCGGTTGACGATCGTGGTCAGGAGTCTCGATCATCCCGGCACTCTTGGTGCTGCAGCCGGGTTGCATCCCATATTGCAACCCATTGCCGGCTTGCATGCGCCGATCATGGCGGTCGTTAGAATCTCCCCTGTGTCTGCCATTGGGTCGGAAAGATATCCGGTCCCAGATGCACGTCCGGCTGACCGTTGAAAAAAGTTGACGCCGCGCCTCGGTTTTCCTATAATAAATCCAAACAATTCTTATGTGAATAACATGTGAATATGGCGCTGCGCTCTTATCCAGAGTAGGCGGAGGGACTGGCCCGATGAAGCCCGGCAACCTTCTTGCGCTGAGCGGGAAAGGTGCTAATTCCTGCAAAACGGTGAATCCGTTTTGAGAGATAAGAGAGGCGGGAAGAAGATGGTCGTTGCATGCCTCTCTGTCTTTCAGAGGGGCATTTTTCATGGTTTTTTCGGGTGCGACCCCCCGCCCGGGCGTTGTCATAATTCCTGTTATTCTCATCAAAATACTAAGAAAAGGATGGATGACCCGTGAGAAATTTCGTCCAGTCGGTACTGATCAGTGTCCTTTTGCTTGCGGCGGTCGGCTGCGGCACCGATGCCGATGCCGGAAAACCGTTGGACGCGCATCGGTTGGTGGTCGGGGTTACGGCAGGTCCCCATGAACAGATCATGGAAAAGGTCAAAGAGGTGGCGGCCAAGGACGGATTGGACATCGACATCAAGGTGTTCAACGATTATCCGATGGTGAACATCGCCCTTGCGGAGGGGGAACTCGATGTCAATTCCTTTCAGCATGAGCCCTACCTGGAGCAAATGAAAAAGGACAAGAATCTGGACCTGGTGGCGGTTGCCGATACCGTCAACTTTCCGATGGGGATTTACTCCAACAGGATCAAGGACTTGAAGCAGCTGAAAAAAGGAGACAAAATCGGTCTGCCCAATGACCCGACCAACGGGACGCGCGCGCTGCTCCTGTTTGAACAGGCCGGGCTGATCAAGTTAAAGAAAGGCATCGGCATCCAAGCGACGGTGAAAGACATCGTGGAAAACCCGTTGGACCTGGAGTTGGTCGAACTGGAGGCGGCGCAGATTCCCCGCCAGCTGGATGAATTTGCCGCCGCCGCGATCAATACCAACTTTGCCGTCGAACACGGTTTGTTGCCCACCCGCGACGCCATTTTTATGGAGCCGAAGGATTCCCCCTGGGTGAATGTGCTGGCGGTGCGGACGGAGAACAAGGATGATCCGGTGATCCAGAAGCTGATCAAGGCCTACCATTCGGAAGAGGTGAAGCGTTTCGTGGAAGAGACCTTTAAAGGTTCCGTGGTTCCTTCCTGGTAACCGGAAAAATGCCGCTCTTGAAAAGGGGGAGGACGATGATCCGGCTGATCAACGTGTCAAAAACCTTTGTCACAAAAAAGGGGAAAGTGGAGGCACTCAAAAATGTTTCCCTCGAACTGAAAAAGGGGGAGATCTTCGGCGTGATCGGGCACAGCGGGGCCGGGAAGAGCACGTTGATCCGCTGCATTAATTTGCTGGAGCGTCCCACGTCCGGAACGGTGCTGTGGAACGGGGTTGATTTGATGTCTCTGTCGCCCAAACAGCTGAGGGATGCCCGGCGGAAGATCGGGATGATCTTCCAGGGGTTTCACCTGCTGAAAACGGCAACGGTTTATGAAAATATTGCGATTCCACTGAAACTTTCGGGAGTGTCGAAGAAGAACATCAAGGAGCGGGTGGAAAAATATTTGGATGTCGTCGGATTGAAGGACAAGCGCGATGATTATCCGAGCCAGTTGTCGGGCGGACAGAAACAGCGGGTGGCGATTGCCAGGGCGCTGGCGCATGAGCCGGAGGTGCTGCTGTGCGATGAAGCGACAAGCGCCCTGGACCCGGAAACCACCGATGCGATCCTTGAACTGCTGTTGAAGATCAATGAGGAATTCGGGATCACCATCCTCCTGATCACCCATGAAATGAACGTGATTCAAAAAATCTGCGATCGCGTCGCGGTCATGGAAAAGGGTCAAATCGTCGAATCCGGTCCGGTCCTGAAAATCTTCACTTCCCCGGTCCATGAGACGACGAGAAAATTCGTCAACAGCCTGTTCCATGTCCAATTACCCCAGGCGCCGTCTGATCGACGGTACGAAACCGGGAGGCTCGTCTCCCTGTTCGTCCGCTTCCCCGTCGGAGAGACCGTCTTGACGCAGGTGGGCAAGAGGTTTAACGTGTTTCCCCATATCCTTTCGGGGGGTATTCTTCACCTCAGGGAAGGAACCCTGGGCAGGTGGGTGGTTCACTTTACAGGGGATGAGAAGGAAATTGAACAAGCGATGCTCTTTTTGCAAAACCAGGGGGTTCGGATCGAAGGAGTGAATGGGCGTGAAGATTTCAATCGGCGGATTTCTTGACCGATGGGGGGACACCCTTTGGGAAGCGACGCTGCAGACGTTTCAAATGGTGGGCATCTCCCTGTTCTTCTCCGTTGTCATCGGACTGCCTTTGGGAGTGCTGTTGGTTTTGACCCGTCCGGGGAAAAGTTGGTCCAATCCGCTCCTTTACCAGATTCTCAATTTGATCATCAATATGATCCGTTCCGTTCCCTTTATCATTCTCCTCTTTTTCATCTTGCCGTTTACGAAATGGGTTGCGGGTACCACCATCGGGGTCAGAGGAGTGATCGTTCCCCTCGTCGTTTACACCGCTCCCTATATCGCCCGATTGATGGAGCAAGCGCTCTTCCAGGTGGATCGCGGAGTGATCGAGGCCTACGAAGCGATGGGGATCCGGACCAGAGACATCATCTGGCACGTGATGATTCGCGAGGCGAGGCCTTCCATCGTTTTGGGCCTGACCATCGCCACCATCGGTTTGATCGGAGCCACAGCCATGGCGGGATTGGTCGGCGGAGGAGGACTGGGGGATTTGGCATACCGTTTTGGACATCTGCGATATCAGGCGGACGTCATGTATTTCACCGTGGGATTGTTGATCCTGCTGGTTCAAGGATTGCAAACCCTCGGAAACCGGCTTGCGGATAAATTGAAAAAGGATTGAGCCCTTCGGCTTCCGTCGCAAAAGGCTCTTTCTCCCTGGGGGGAGATTCTCCCTGGGGGGAGATCTTTTTTTGTACGCAAGGGTTCCGGGCCGGGATGTTGACAAGCCTTTTCCGATGACAATAGGATGTTCATAGGAGACTGAAATTTGAAACAGCGATGCCGAAAGGGACATCGTTGCGCAAGGGAGTCGTTTTAGAGCATCAGGGCGGGAGGTAAAACATGAAGGGACAAACCGTGATCGTCACCGGCGGGAGCAGCGGGATCGGGAAAGGGATCGCCGCCAGGCTGTGCCGGGACGGAGCCCATGTGGTGATCATCGGCCGAAACGAAGAAAAACTGAACCGGGCCAGGGAGGAGATCGAAACCTTTGACGGCCAGGTGTTGACCATCCCCATGGATGTCCGAAATCCGGATCAGGTGGCGGAGATGGTGAAAAAGACCAAGGAGCGGTTCGGCCGGATTGACCATCTGATCAACAATGCGGCGGGCAATTTCATCGTCCATGCGGAGGATTTGTCCATCAACGGGTGGAACGCGGTGATCAACATCGTGTTGAACGGGACCTGGTACTGCTCCCAGGCGGTGGCGAAGGACTGGATCGCCTCCGGCGGGAAGGGTTCCATCGTCAACATCGTCGCCACCTATGCCTGGACGGGGTGTGCCGGCGTGGTTCATTCCGCGGCGGCCAAGGCGGGGGTGCTGGCCATGAGCCAGACCCTGGCGGTGGAGTGGGGCAAAAAGTACGGAATCCGCGTCAACTGCGTGGCCCCGGGACCGATCGAGAACACCGGCGGTGCCGAGAAGCTGATTCTCTCCGACGACATGAGGAAACAACTGCTGGACCACATTCCCCTCGGCCGGCTGGGACGGGTGGAGGAAGTGGCCGATGTGGTGGCGTTCCTCCTTTCCGACCGGGCCGAGTACATCAACGGCGCATGCATCACCGTCGACGCCGGCCTGTGGCTGGCGGGGCGGCGGATGATTTGAAGGGGGTGGCGGAATGCGCGTGCTGGTAACGGGCGGAACCGGTTTTGTCGGAAGAAACCTGCTTTATCACCTGCATGAACAGGGACACGACATCACCCTGCTTCATCGTCCCACCTCCCGGTTGATCGATCTGCCGGAGGGAATCCGCTGCGTGACGGGCGATTTGACCCGCCCCGAGACGATTCGCGACGTTTGCAGGGGAATGGACTGGGTTTTTCACGTGGCCGGGGACGTCACCTGGGGGCGACGCCTGCGGAAGCGGATGTTTGCCAACAATTTGGAAGCCACCCGAAATCTCCTCGACGAGGCGGAGCGAAGCGGGGTCAAGCGCTTTGTCTACACCAGTTCCGCGGCCGCCGTCGGCCTTCCCGATTCCGAGCAGCCGGCGGATGAAACGTTTCCCTTCAACGGATACGACCTGAACGTGGGCTACGCCATCGCCAAGCGCCAGGCGGAGGAGGCGGTTTTGTCCCGGGCGGCGCAAGGGTTTCCCGCCGTGGTGGTCAATCCGACGGTCGTCATCGGCATCCGCACCTACAGCTCCTCCTTTTTTGCCGCGGTGGCCAAGGGGCGGCTCAGGATCGCTCCCGACGGCGGGGTGAACCTGGTGGATGTGGAGGACGTGGCCCGCGGGCATTTGCTGGCCGCGGAAAAGGGAAGGGTGGGAGAACGGTACCTGTTGGGAGGAACCAACCTGTCCTTCCTGGAGGCGTTCCAAAAAATCGCCGAGGCGGGGGGACATGGGGGGAGGATGCGCCTCCTCCGCAAGCCGGTGGCGATTCCCCTATCGCTGGCGGCGGAGGCGGCGGCGATGCTGAGCGGCGGGGAACCGGCCCTCGCGTGGGATCTGGCCAAGCTTTCCGGGCGGAAGCTCTATTATTCCTCCGACAAGGCCGCGCGGGAGTTGGGATATTCCCCCACCCCCTTCGAGAAGACGGTGGAGAAGACGGTGCGGTGGCTGAAGGAGCGGTGGAAGTCGGCCGGCCGCGGTTGAGCGGCCCCGGACATCCGGCTACAATGGGAGGTGGACAATGACTGGGAGTGTGACGCGCATTGGCGACGGGACAGCAGTGGCGCCTGCTTCGCACCGGAAAAAGGAGCGGCGCCGAAAACATGGCCATCGATGAGGCGATTCTCATTGCCGGAGGGGAGGGCAAGGCTCCGCCGACGATCCGCTTTTACGGATGGGATCCCCCCACCCTCTCCATCGGATATTTTCAGCGGGCAGCCCGCGAAGTGGATTTTGCGCGGCTGAAGGACCGGGGATTGGGATTTGTGCGGCGGCCCACGGGCGGCCGGGCCGTGCTGCATGATCAGGAACTGACCTACAGCGTCATCGTGGCGGAGGATGTTCCGGGGATGCCCTCCTCGGTGATTCAATCCTACCGGGTGATCAGCACGGGGCTTTTGGAGGGGTTCCGCCTGCTGGGACTGGCGGCGGAGATGGTTTCCCTCGAGGGAAAGGCGGCGCAAAGCGGCTCCCCCGATTCCGCCGCCTGTTTCGATTCCCCTTCCTGGTACGAGTTGGTCGTGGAGGGGAGGAAGGTGGCCGGAAGCGCCCAGACCCGGCAGCGGGGAATGATCTTGCAGCACGGGTCCATTCTGCTTGATCTGGATGTGGATCTGCTGTTCGATGTGCTGAGGTTCCCTTCGGAACGGGTCAAGGAGCGGATGAAGCGGACCTTTTTGGACAAGGCGGCGGCGATCAACCAGCTTCGCCGGTCGCCGGTGACCCCGGAGGAGGCGGAGGAGGCCTTCGCCGAAGGGTTTGCCCGCGGATTGGGCGTCCGACTCGTCGAAGGAGAGCTGACGCCCTATGAACAAAAGTTGGCGGAGGAACTGGCGGAAAACCGCTATGCCTCCGATGAATGGAACATGAGGAGATAAAGGGAAGGCAATCCCTGCACGCAAGCCCCCCGTGAACGCGCGTTCGCGGGGGTTTTCTGTAGGGTTCGGCGGAACGCGCAGCCGGGCGCCCTAAAATGGAAATCAATTCCTTTTCAGGGGAGGGATTGCCCTTGATAAGTTGGATGATTCAGATTACGATAATTATGTGCAAAGCGTCCACTTTCTGAATTGAACAGGGGGGTCAAGAATGAGCCCGATAGTTGTCGCAATTGGCGTACTTATTTTGTTTTTTCTGGGATATCGGTTTTATTCAAAGTATCTCGCCGAAAAGGTGTTCCGGCTGGATCCCAATTTTCGCACCCCGGCCCACGAATTTAACGACGGGGTGGACTATGTTCCCACCAACAAGTTTGTGCTCTGGGGGCACCACTTCAGTTCAGTGGCGGGGGCGGCGCCGATCGTCGGGCCGGCCATCGCGATGATCTGGGGTTGGGGGCCGGCGCTTTTGTGGGTGACCCTGGGGACGATTTTCTTTGCGGGGATGCACGATTTCGGCACCCTGTGGGCTTCGGTGCGCAACCGGGGCGAGTCGATCGGATCGATCACCCGCAAGGTGATCGGCGACCGCGCCAAAAACCTGTTTTTGCTGATCATTTTCTTCCTGCTGGTTCTGGTCAACGCGGTCTTTGCGGTGACCATCGCCAATCTGTTCACCGCCTTCCCGGCCAGCGTGCTGCCGTACTGGTTGCAGGTGCCCGTGGCCATCGCGGTCGGGGTGTTGGTGTACAAGCGGGGAGTGGGACTGTTCTGGCCGTCCATCGTCGCCCTTTTCCTCCTGTTCGCCTTTATTTTCGTCGGGGCGGCCTTTCCGGTGGAGCTGCCGAAGGAGATCGGCGACCTTTCCTCCACGGCCTGGTGGGTGCTGATCATGCTCCTTTACGGGGCCATCGCCTCCCGCCTGCCGGTGTGGCTGCTGCTGCAACCCCGGGATTACATCAACTCCCACATGCTGTTTTTGGGGCTGATCATCATTTATCTGGGGCTGTTCGCCACCAATCCGGACTTCATCGCCCCCGCGTTCCGGGAGGCCCCGGCGGATGCGCCGCCGCTTTTGCCGCTCTTGTTCGTCACGGTTGCCTGCGGCGCCATCTCCGGTTTCCACGGATTGGTCGGTTCCGGAACCAGCTCCAAGCAGATCGATAAGGAAACGGATGCCCGCTTTGTCGGATACTTCGGAGCGATGGGCGAAGGCATGCTGGCCCTTGCCGCCATCATGGCCACCGCGGCGGGCTTTGCCTCCCTGGATGCCTGGAACGAACATTATGGCAGCTGGAAATCGGCCAGTGCGGGCGGGACGGCCGCCTTTGTGACGGGGGCCGGAAACTTCCTGTCCAACCTGGGGATTCCCGCGGAGATCGGGACGACCTTCATCTCCATCATGGTGATCGCCTTTGCCGCGACCACTCTGGACACCTCGATGCGGCTGCAGCGGTTCATCCTGTCCGAGATCGGGGAACAATATAAGATCAAATCCCTGCAAAACATCAATATAAGCACCGTCGTCACACTGATCACCTGTGCCGCTCTGGCCTTTTTGGCGGATCCCTCCAATCCGGGAGCCGGAGGAATGATCCTGTGGCCCCTGTTCGGGACGACCAACCAGCTGACGGCCGGTTTGTCCCTGCTGGTGCTGACGCTCATTTTGTGGCGCTGGGGGCGGAACTTTCTCGTTTCCCTGATTCCGCTGATCTTTATCGTCGCCATGACCATGTCCAGCATGGTGCTCAGCATCATCGATTTCACCCGCCAAGGGAACACCCTGCTGGTGGTGATCGGAACGATCATTCTGGCTCTGAATGCCTGGCTGATCTTGGAGGGGCTGCTGGCGGTGAACCGCCAGAGACAAGAAAACCGGCTTTCGACATGAGCCGGAGGGAGGAAATTTCCGTTGAGCCGAACCTTCCTTTCGAAATGGCGTAAGCATCTTAAACAGGTCAAGAACTTCTACGAGGAAATGTATTTCGTCCCCTACCGCAGGACGATGAAACGGGAGATCCGGGACGAAGAAGATGTCTTCAAGCTGTTGGCGTTTTCCGAAATGCTGGGGATTCCCAATCCGGTCTCTTACTACACCCTGGAGCTGATCCCCTTCATGCTGGAGGATTTCCATGATTGGCACCGGCGCATGGGAATGGAGAAATCGCCCCTGGATGGTTTTCGATGCTGCTAGGAACCGGTTCGGAAAAACAGAAGGAGTCGTCGGATGTGAAGGAACACACGGGTGAACGGATCGCCTTTTTCGGCGGAAAGGGCGGAGTGGGAAAAACGACCTGCTCCGCCGCCTATGCCTTGGCGCTGGCGGAAAAGGGACGGCGGACGCTCCTGGTCTCCACGGATCCCGCGCATTCCCTGGGCGATTTGCTGAATGTGCGGACCGGGGATGAGGCCTGTCAGGTACGCGATTTCCTCTATGTGCGGGAAATCGATCCGGAGCGGGCTTCCCGCCGTTATCTGGAGGAAGCGAAAGAAAATATGCGGGGTCTGGCGGCGCCCAGATTGTGGAACGAGGTGGAGCGGCAGATGGATTTTGCCGCCGCTTCCCCGGGGGCGGATGAGGCGGCGCTCTTCGATGAGATGGTGTCGGTGATCCTGGAGGCGGAAGGGGCTTACGACCGGATTGTGTTTGACACCGCTCCGACCGGTCACACCCTGCGACTGCTCTCTTTGCCGGAACTGATGGGGGTTTGGATCGAGGGGATGCTCGCCCGCCGCAGAAAAACCCGCGAGTTGCGTAAGATGCTCCACAACGCCTCCGGACTGGCCGATGACGATCAACCGGAGGACCGGGTGTACGCATTGCTCCAGAGGCGGAAAAACCGGTTTGCCTTCGCCCGGAAGCGGCTTCTCGATCCGTCTTTCACTTCCTTTTATTTCGTGGTCAATCCCGAAAGGCTGTCCATCCTGGAAGCTTTCAAGGCCCGGAATCTGTTGAACAAATATGGGATTCCCGTCGGAGGGGTCGTGGTGAACCGGGTGATTCCCGAACAGGCGGACGGCGCTTTTTTGGCCCAACGCCGGGAACAGGAAAAGGTGCATTTGCAGGAGGTGGAGAAACGCTTCGGCGACCTTCCCCTTCTGCATATCCCTCTGGAACCCAAAGACATTCAAGGGATGGAAGGGATCCGCGCGGTTTCCGAACGCTTTCGACGGGAAAATTTCGGGGGCATCTGACCCGGGATGCCTGCCCCATTTTAACGGCCCCGCCCTTTTGGAGGCGAGGCCTTTTTGCTTCCGCGGAGAAGGTTACCGTTTCCGATCGATGACGATGTGAACGGGGTTTCTCGGGGCGGAGGCGGCAATTCTCCTGCGGGCTTCCCGCCGGAGGGCATCGTACCGGTCGGGACGCACCTCCGGCTTCGGCGTGATTTTCACGATCAGCCGGCGACCGGTGTAGTACACCTCCGCCTCCTTTACCCCCGGCGTCTGGAGGGCCGCCCGTTTGATATAGTCCTTCTGATAGGAGACGTAACTGTAGGAGCGGCTGTCGTTGGACAGGCCTTCCCGATGTTCCGGCCGTTCGGTCAGCTGGCAGGCGGCGTTCATCAACAGAAACAAAAGGGTGACGGCGGCGATCACTCCTCTGCGAAGGGACAAGTCTTCACCTCCCGTCCGTTTGCCGCATCCTTCGCGGTGCGAAGGGGCGCGCGGGGAATTCCGTTTTTTGGATCCGAGTCAAATCTTTTTATATTTTGACGCGATCGGCGCCTTTCTATGCGGCAAATCCGGACAGAAGCCGGGTTCCAGCCCGGAGCGGAATTGCCAATCGGCCGCATCATTGTGTAGCATATCGATATTGATGAATCAAACCGAGAACGTCGCTTAATGCCCTGTATGTCATCCTGAAATTATGCTACATTGATAGAAGAATATTTTTTCGCATTAGGGCGACAAAGGAGAGGACTTCTTTTCGTTTTTCGTTGCCGCTTCTCCGCCGGAGCAAATCTGTTTGTGGGAAGGAAGTGCATCGATGCAGTCGGAAAACCGAGCAGCGGGGCGGTATTATGAACGATTTCAGGTCCTGGACACCATCCATTTTTTTAACAGAAAATTAATTCTCGCCAAGGAGCCGAACGGCAGGCAGGTTTTTCTCCAGGAGATCGAAATGAATCACTTCGTTCCCCCGGGAATCCGGGAGGTGCTGCGAAATTTCGATCATCCCCATGTGGCCCCCATCCAGGACGTCATCGAGGAACATCGGCGGATCATTTTGGTTCATCCGCCCATGATCGGGGAACCCCTCTCCATGCTTGTGGATCCGGACCATCCGATGCCACCCATCCAAGCGCTTCGCATTTTTCGCAGGTTGTTGAGGACGATGGTCGATTTGTACAATCTTCCCCTTCCGATGACCACCACGTTGGATCCGAGAAACGTGATCATGGACGAAAACAACCCGTATGTCCTGTTCCTCAATTTCAAGAAGTTGTCACCGCCTCGATTTCATGAAAAGTGGAGGGAACTGCTTTATTTTTTGCTGACCGGAAAGGAACCGGAAGGGGATGTGCGCCGGTCGATCGAGGATCATCAGGACATCCCTCCGGAATTGAGGCGGCTGATCGCCGCCTGCTTCGATCCCGCCAACACCATTCACGATGTATTGGCGCTCGCGGAATCCACCCGCATTCAGCTGCCGGAGAAGAAAAACCCCTTGAAGAAGTGGCTGTATCCGGTGGCGGCGGCGGTTCTGGTGGTGTTCGGCGCCCTCCTGGGGATTCAGCTCACATCGAACACGGCGATGTCCGAACCGTTGAACCTGGAAGCCGAACCCCGCCGGCTGGCCACCGTTTCTCAGCTCCGGCTGGATGATGCAAGCCAGGTGTATTCCCTCGGCCTGCCGGAGGGGGAACCGGTCCGGATCCGGGCGGAGCTGACCCGGGTGGATAATCGTTCCTTCACCCTCGCCTTGGTGTCGGAAGAGCAGCGGCGTGGATATGGAATATACATAGACGAGCAGGGGAAGGTTCTGTTTTTGGAAAAAGCGGATGGAGAGGACCCCCTCCTAAGCGGTCAGGATCGGACAACCCCTCCCGTCGAGCCGGGCAAACGATATGTTCTTGAAATGGTGTACATTCCGGACGAACCCCTCTACGTCACCGTCATGGAGAACAGCGGGAGAAACAAGAGGGGAGCCGTCGGTCCGATTCCGGCCGTCAGCCCTTCCCGGGTGCAGTTTCAAGGGGGAGAGGGAATCGTGCTGCACCAGTTGAAGGCGATCCGGTTGGACGATCTGAGCGAAACGGACAGCCAGGGCGGCACCGCGAGCAGTCTTTCCTGAAAAATGTGGAGATGCGGGCCGAGATCATCTCCCGGGCCGACTTTGCTCGGGAGATGCAGCTTTTTGGGGAAGCGGACGGACAAGTTTGTTTTTGGCAAGGATTACCCTTTTTCTGAAGAAGGAAATTTGTCGAGTATTGTCGAATATGGTATTCCGTATGTAGAAAAAAACAAAATATTAATATGACTTGTGGAGTGGAGGAGAGATGGTTTATGGAACAGCGAGAACGTTGGGCGTCTAAAGCGGGCTTTATTCTTGCCGCGGTCGGTTCGGCGATCGGATTGGGAAACATCTGGCGTTATCCGTACGTGGTGTATGAAAACGGAGGCGGCGCCTTTCTGATTCCCTATTTCGTCGCCCTGTTGACCGCGGGGATTCCGATTTTGCTCCTGGAGTACGTGATCGGCCACAAATATAAGGCTTCTCCGCCTTTCGGATTTCGAAAAATTCGCAGAGGAGCGGAATGGATCGGCTGGTGGCAGGTTATCGTGGCCTTTTTTGTAATCACGTACTACATGGCGATTCTCGGGTGGGCGCTCAGCTACACCTACTATTCCTTCGGAACCCAGTGGGGAGAGGACACGGAAGGATTCTTCTTCAACCATTATCTCAGCATTTCCGAGGGTTTCTGGGGATTCGGAGGCATTCAGTGGAAGGTCCTCATTCCCTTCGTCATCGTTTGGGCCGTCACCTACTGGATCATGCAGCGGGGCGTGAGCCGCGGGATTGAGGTGGCCAACAAAATCCTGATGCCTGTATTGATCGCCATGATGATCATCATCACGATCCGCGGGGTGACGCTGCCCGGGGCGGCTGAGGGGTTGAATGTGCTGTTCACCCCGGATTTCGGGGCCCTGGCCGATCCGAAGGTGTGGGTGCAGGCCTACGGCCATGTGTTCTTTTCTCTCAGCATCGCCTTTGCCATCATGATTACCTACTCCAGCTATCTGCCCGACAAGACGGACCTGACCAACTCCGGCTTGATCGCCGGGTTGGCCAACAGCGGCTTTGAATTTATGGCCGCCATCGGGGTTTTCGCCACCCTGGGCTTTTTGGCGGCCGTGCAGGGGGTTGCCGTGGAGGAAGTGGCAACGGCGGGGGTCGGTTTGGCCTTTGTCGTCTTCCCGCAGGTGATCAACGCCTTTCCCTTCTGGAATTCCCTGTTCGGGGTGCTGTTTTTCGGGTCGCTTCTTTTCGCCGGGTTCACATCGGCCATTTCGATTTTGGAACCTGTTGTCGCCGCGGTCCGGGAAAAATTCCACCTGTCCCGCAAAAGCGCGGTCAACTGGGTGTGCGGTTTCGCTTTCCTGGTCGGACTGCTCTATACGACCAGCGGGGGGCTCCGTTACCTCGACGTGGTGGACCATTTCACCAACCAGTACGGGATTGTCCTCGGCGGGCTGCTTGAAGTGATTCTGGTCGCATGGATTGCCGGGAAACTGGGCGAATACCGCGAGCACGCCAACCGGATTTCCTATGTGCGGCTCGGGGGCTGGTGGAACATCTGCCTCCGGTGGATCACGCCGGTCCTGCTCACCTGCATGCTGTTGATGACGCTGCTCAACGAGTTCAGCAAGCCCTATGAAGATTATCCCTACAGCGGGCTGCTCGCCTTCGGGTGGAGCGTGTTGGGAATCATCCTGATCGGTGCCCTGTACTTCACGAGATTGCGGCAGGAAGGAGGAAATGCGTGATGGGCGTTTCGGCGTGGATCATGTTTTTGCTCGGCGCCGCCGGTTTGTGGGGCGGATTGGCCTATTTCCTGTGGCATCACATCAAGGCGGAAAAGCAAGTCCAGCAAGAAGGTCAGTCCTGACCAAAAAAAAGCCCCCGACCAGGGGGCTGAGATTGATGACAAACCCCCTGGCTCTTTTCGCAAGAAAAGCGCCAGGGGTTGCATGTTTATGGGAAATAAACAGATAAAGGAAATCAGATTTGGTAAATTAGGCGGATCACAAAGCCTTTTCCTCTCTTCGAGAGGAGCAAGGCCATTTTTTTGATGTTTTGAGCCACGGCAATAAGGAGGCATTGCTCTCTGACTTTGGCAAGCCCCCTGTAGCGTGCATAACGAAGCCCATGAAGTTCTTTGGCGTCAGCGAAGCTGCGCTCAATGGTCTGACTCCGTCGTTTATACAGTTGTTTGCCCCTTTCACTTAAACGGTTTTGACGTGCCCACTCTTTTGCGTCTTCCCAAACATGACGAGTGATCGTTTT